>NZ_JBEFRW010000013.1:0-118158 GCF_053483195.1 Mycolicibacterium sp. XJ2546
GCAGGACCGTAGCCTGGAAGCGTGCAGTCGACCTTTCTGGGCCGCCCCGTGGCGGGTGATCGGGCGCTGATCATGGCGATCGTCAACCGCACACCCGACTCGTTCTACGACCGCGGGGCCACCTTCGCCGACGAGCACGCCAAGGCGGCCGTGCACACGGTGATCGAGCACGGCGCGGACGTCGTCGACGTGGGCGGTGTCAAGGCGGGCCCCGGCGCGCCGGTCGACACCGACGAGGAGATCGCCCGGGTGGTGCCGTTCATCGAATGGGTGCGCAACGCCTACCCCGACCAGTTGATCAGCGTCGACACCTGGCGCTCGACGGTGGCCAAACAGGCCTGCGCGGCCGGTGCCGACCTGATCAACGACACCTGGGCGGGCCACGATCCGGCGCTGCCCGAGGTCGCCGCGGAGTTCGGTGCGGGCCTGGTCTGCTCGCACACCGGCGGCGCGGCGCCGCGGACCCGGCCGTTTCGGGTCAACTACGGCGTTTCCGAGCGTGGCGTCGTCGACGACGTCATTGCCGAGGTGACCGCCGCCGCCGAGCGTGCGGTGCAACTGGGCGTGGCTCCAAACGCCGTATTGATCGACCCGACGCACGATTTCGGCAAAAACACTTACCACGGTCTTAGTTTGTTGCGCCACGTGAAAGACCTTGTAAAAACTGGATGGCCGGTCCTGATGGCGCTGAGCAACAAGGATTTTGTCGGGGAGACTCTGGGTGTGGGTTTGACCGAACGCCTGGAGGGCACGCTTGCTGCGACGGCACTTGCCGCTGCGGAGGGAGTTGCCATGTTCCGAGTACACGAGGTCGGGCCCACGCGACGCGTTCTCGAAATGGTCGCGTCGATTCAGGGCGCGCGTCCACCGGCGCACACGGTGAGGGGACTGGCATGACACTCACACCCGAGCTTCCCGCTACGGACGTTGTCACCGCACGGTGGCTGGCCGAGCGGAGCTGGAACCGGCCGTCGTGGACGGTCGCCGACCTCGAGGCCGCCAAGGGCACCCGGACCGTGTCGGTGGTGCTGCCCGCGCTCAACGAGGAGGACACCGTCGGCGGGGTCATCGCGACCATCGCACCACTGGTCGGCGGTCTGGTAGACGAGCTGATCGTGCTGGATTCCGGCTCGACCGACGACACCGAGATCCGCGCGCTGGCTGCCGGCGCCCGGGTGGTCAGCCGTGAAGCGGCCCTGCCCGAGGTGGCGCCGCAGCCCGGCAAGGGTGAGGTGCTGTGGCGCTCGCTGGCCGCCTCCACCGGCGACATCGTCGTGTTCGTCGACTCCGACCTGATCGAGCCCGACCCGATGTTCGTACCCAAGCTGCTGGGTCCGCTGCTGACCACCGAGGGCGTGCACCTGGTGAAGAGCTTCTACCGGCGGCCGCTGAAGGTCAGCGGCAGCGAGGACGCCAACGGCGGGGGCCGGGTCACCGAGCTGGTGGCGCGACCGCTGCTGGCGGCGCTGCGCCCCGAGCTCGGCTGCCTGTGCCAGCCGCTGGGCGGGGAGTACGCGGGCACCCGCGAATTGCTGATGTCGGTGCCGTTCGCGCCGGGTTACGGCGTGGAGATCGGCCTGCTCATCGACACCTATGACCGCTTGGGGCTGGATGCCATCGCCCAGGTCAACCTCGGGGTTCGCAGCCACCGCAACCGGCCGTTGACCGAGTTGGCGACGATGAGCCGCCAGGTCATCGCCACGACGCTGTCTCGCTGCGGGGTGCCGGATTCCGGGGTGGGGCTGACCCAGTTCTTCGCCGACGGCGACGACTACACCTCACGCACGTCGGCGGTATCGCTCACCGATCGGCCCCCGATGGCCACCCTGCGCCCGAACGCCTGATTGTCGGAGCGCTGAGGCAGTATCGATGCCGTGACGCTTGTTCTGGTCTATCTGGTCGTGCTCGTCCTGATTGCGGTCGTGCTGTTCGCGCTTGGCACCGTTCTGTTCGGGCGCGGGGAGCCGCTGCCTCCGCTGCCGCGCGGGACGACGGCCACCGTGTTGCCCGCCTCCGGAGTCACCGGCGCCGACGTCGAAGCGGTCAAGTTCACCCAAAGCCTGCGCGGCTATAAGACCAGCGAAGTGGACTGGGTGCTCGACCGGCTCGGCCAGGAGCTGGATCTGGTGCGCGGTGAGTTGGCGGCCGTGCGCGCGGCCTACGGCGTCGGCGACGACGACTCCGAGGAGCCCGAGGATGACGGCGTGCATGCGGGGCCGTCCGCGCAGGACGAATCGTGACCACCGACGACGACGGCCGGGTCCGCTGCGCCTGGATCGACGCGGCCCGCCTGGCCCCCGCCGATTACGTGCTGTACCGCGATTACCACGACACCGAGTGGGGCCGGCCGCTGCGCGACTCCGCGGCGCTGTTCGAACGCATCAGCCTCGAGGCGTTCCAGAGCGGGTTGTCGTGGCTGATCATCCTGCGCAAACGCGACAACTTCCGGCGCGCCTTCCACCAGTTCGACGCCGCGCGCATCGCCCGCTACACCGACCGTGACGTCCAGCGGTTGATGGCCGATACCGGAATCGTGCGCAACCGCGCGAAGATCGAGGCCACCGTCGCCAACGCCCGCGCGGTCGTCGACCTCGCCGAAAACGGGGTGGACCTGGCCGAGCTGCTGTGGTCGTTCGCCCCTGCCGGCCGGGCCCGGCCGGTTGACATCGCGCACGTCCCGGCGGTGACCCCCGAATCGACGGCGATGGCCAAAGAACTCAAGCGTCGCGGCTTTTCCTTCGTGGGTCCGACGACCGCGTACGCCTTGATGCAGGCCACCGGAATGGTCGACGACCACACGGCCGACTGCTGGGTGCCCGCACCGTCGTCGCAGTCTTAAGCCGGGTCTTTGCACACCGAGCGGCGGTGATAGGGAACAATAGGGGGAGTTCAATAGCAGTTCAGTGCCGGGAGCTGCCAACGGGTGGGCGCTCTTGGCCCCGACGAAGCCCGCTGGCTAGTCCCCGGCGGGCGGTTCATTGTGGAGGGAGCACTCGATGGCGGCGATGAAGCCCCGGACCGGAGACGGTCCACTGGAAGCGACGAAGGAGGGGCGCGGCATCGTGATGCGAGTACCACTGGAGGGCGGTGGGCGACTCGTCGTCGAGTTGACCCCTGACGAGGCCGCGGCACTCGGCGAAGAGCTGAAGAACGTCACCAGCTAGTCCGCCCGGGTCTACGCACACACCTTGCGGTAGATCTCGAGCGTCTGTTCGGCGATATGCGCCCAGGAGAATTCCTGGATGCACCGCTGCCTGCCTGCCTGACCGTAGTGGCGCGCCGTGTCCGGATCACCCACCAGCTCGTTGACCGCCTGGGCGAGCCGTTCCTCGAAGCCCGCAGGGTCGTTCGGGTCATAGCTCACCAGCAGGCCGGTCTCGCGGTCCGCCACCACCTCGGGGATGCCCCCGACATCGGAAGCCACCACCGCCGTCCCGCATGCCATCGCTTCGAGGTTGACGATGCCCAGCGGTTCATACACTGACGGGCACACGAACGCGGTTGCAGCCGACAGTATTTCGCGGATCTTGTTGACCGACAGCATTTCTCGGACCCAGAACACGCCGCTGCGCGCGCCGGTGAGATCCTGCACGGCTTCGGTCACCTCCGCCGCGATCTCGGGGGTGTCGGGAGCCCCGGCGCACAGCACCAGCTGAACGTCTGGCGCGAACCGGTGCGCCGCGGCGACCAGATGGGCGACGCCTTTCTGCCGGGTGATGCGTCCGACGAACGCCACGATCGGACGCGACATGTCCACACCCAGCTCGGCCAGCACCGACTCGCGCGCGTCGGGCACCGCCGGATACCAGACGTCGGTGTCGATGCCGTTGCGCACCACGTGGACTCGGTTGGGATCCAGCGCGGGATAGGTGCGCAGCACGTCGTCGCGCATGCCGGAGCTGACCGCGATGACCGCGTCGGCGCCTTCCACCGCCGTCTTCTCCACCCACGACGACACCCGGTAGCCGCCGCCGAGCTGTTCGGCCTTCCACGGCCGCATCGGCTCGAGTGAATGCGCGGTCACCACGTGCGGGACGCCGTAGAGCAGCGACGCCAGATGTCCGGCCAGCCCGGTGTACCAGGTGTGTGAATGCACGACGGTGGCCTGCGCCGCGGCGTTGGTCATTGCCAGATCCGCGGACAGCATCGACAACGCTGGGTTCGCGCCCGACAGGGCGGGATCGGGTTGCGCGACGACGGCGTCGGTCCTGGGCGCACCCATGCAGTGCACGTCGACCTCACACAGTCGGCGCAGTCGCGCGACGAGTTCGGTGACGTGCACCCCGGCCCCGCCGTAGACCTCGGGCGGGTACTCCCGGGTCATCATCGCCACCCGCATGGGATCGACGATAGTGACGGCCGCTCACCGCTGCAGCCTGATGTCGACGTGGGTGTTGGCAGTGAAGAGAATCGGCCGATAGGTTTGGAATATGAGGGAATTGCCACACGTGCTGGGCATTGTCCTGGCCGGCGGGGAGGGCAAGCGGTTGTATCCGCTGACCGCTGATCGGGCCAAACCGGCGGTTCCCTTCGGTGGTGCCTACCGGCTGATCGACTTCGTGCTGTCCAATCTCGTCAACGCCCGGTATCTGCGCATCTGTGTACTGACCCAGTACAAGTCGCATTCACTGGACCGGCATATCTCGCAGAACTGGCGACTGTCTGGTCTGGCGGGTGAGTACATCACCCCGGTGCCCGCCCAACAGCGGCTGGGCCCACGGTGGTACACGGGTTCGGCCGATGCCATCTACCAGTCAATGAACCTCATCTACGACGAGGATCCCGACTACATCGTCGTGTTCGGCGCCGACCACGTCTACCGGATGGACCCCGAGCAGATGGTCCGCTTCCACATCGAGAGCGGCGCCGGCGCGACGGTCGCCGGTATCCGGGTGCCGCGCACCGAGGCCACCGCGTTCGGTGTCATCGACGCCGACGAGTCGGGCAGGATCCGTGCCTTCGTGGAGAAACCAGCGGACCCACCCTCGGTGCCGGACAATCCCGACGAGGCGTTCGTGTCGATGGGCAACTACATCTTCACCACGAAGGTGCTCATCGACGCGATCCGCGCGGACGCCGAGGACGACCACTCCGACCACGACATGGGCGGCGACATCATTCCCCGGCTGGTCACCGACGGGATGGCCGCCGTCTACGACTTCAACAACAACGAGGTCCCCGGCGCCACCGAACGCGATCACGGCTACTGGCGTGACGTGGGAACCCTCGATGCGTTTTACGACGCGCATATGGATCTGGTGTCGGTGCATCCGGTGTTCAACCTGTACAACAAGCGCTGGCCGATCCGCGGTGAGATGGAGATGCTGGCACCGGCGAAGTTCGTCAACGGCGGCTCGGCGCAGGAGTCGGTGGTCGGTGCCGGCAGTATCGTTTCGGCTGCCTCCGTTCGCAATTCGGTGCTGTCGTCCAACGTCGTTGTCGACGACGGGGCCATCGTGGAGGGCAGCGTGGTCATGCCCGGAACGCGGATAGGTCGCGGCGCGGTGGTGCGCCATGCCATCCTCGACAAGAATGTCGTGGTGGGTCCTGGCGAGATGGTGGGCGTCGATCTCGACAAGGACCGCGAACGGTTCGCGATCAGCGCCGGCGGTGTGGTGGCGGTCGGCAAGGGCGTCTGGATCTAAGCCTCGGTTGGTCGGCGTCGGCGTCGTAACCGCACGGCCGCCCAGGCCAAACCGATCACCACCACGAGCACAAGTACGGGCACCAGGATCGCGACGAAGACCAGGCCGAAGCTGACCCCGTCCTCGACGGTGCTCAGCACCGGGGCGGCTACCCCGGCGGTCGCGACGTTGGCGGCAGGGCGCACCGTGGATTTGGTCAGCGAAATCACCAGTGCCACAACGACACCGATGAGCACAGCGACCCATTGACCGGATTGGGCGAACGCGCCGGGATCGGTGACCGCCGAAGTCTGTGCGGCGGTGCCCGAACCGAACACGATGCCGCCCGACGTCGGCCGGATGAACGTTTGAACGGCGTCGTTGACGGTGTCGAGTGCGGGCACCTTATCGGCGATGACCTCGATCACCAACAGCACCGCGACGATCAGCATGACCCAACCGTTCTCCAGCCAGGCCCAGCCCTGCGGCAGCGCGACCAGATCGGTGAACCGGGACAACAAGCCAAGCGCCAGCAACGGGATGTAGGCGTTGAGCCCCGCCGCGGTCGCTAAGCCGAGTCCGGTCAGCACTTCCATGGGGACAGTATGGGCGCACGCGCCACCACGGCCTGCGAGTTGCTGGAACCTGACAGGCGACGATCGAAACCGAATCAGGCAGCGTCGCGCCAGGCCAACACGTCGGCGAAGGCGATCTCGATGCTGCTCGCCGGGGGTCGGGGCGAGCCGGGCAGTGGTGGCGCCTTGGATCTGTGGCGGGCCTTGGTCGGAGTGGTGATCTCGGAGGTGTGGGTGCCGTCTTCATCCCGCCGGGTGGTGACCCGCCAACCCGGGGCTTCCTTGGCGTAGTTGCAGGCTTCGCAGTCGCCGAGACCGTTCAGCTCGCTAGTCTGTCCACCCACGGCGTGGGCGGTTGCGTGGTCGATGTGTCGAATTGGGGCATCGCAGTATGGGGTGCGGCAGGTGTCATCGCGGAAGGCGATGAACTTTGCGAGGGCTTTGGGGAACAGCCGGGCCCGGGATTCCATGGCGACCAGCGCACCGGATGACGGGTGGCGGTACAGGCGGCGCAGCGTGGCTTTGGAGCGTTCGTCGGCGATCGCGTGGCTGGCCAAGCGGCGCGCGATTGCGGCCGGAATCGGCCCGTATCCCGGAACCCGCGCCGGAGTCTGGTCGTCGCCCAACAGGGTCTCATCGGTCACGACGAGGTCGACCGCGATTGGCGTCGGAACGTCGGCCGGTTGGCCGGTCACGCGCTCGACGAGCGTATCGGCCATGACCTGGCCGCGCGAGCGGTTATCGAACGTGGTGTCGGCTTGCCGTCGTAACGCTGCATACACGCTGATGCCCTGGGTTAGCGGCAGCAGCGCGGTAACATAGACCATGTTGTCGGGTGCTGGACGGGTGGTCACGGTGCGCTCCCGCTCGGCACGCACCGCGCGGTCGACGACCGCTTGCGGGTCCAGTTCGTAGGCAATGGCCTTCGCCGCGGCGGCGATTCGCTTATCGCCCTTGCCTTCGAGTTCGGATTGATCCGCGCACATCTTCGCATCGAGCTTCCCGCGGTCTTCCACGGTCAAGCAGGCCGACTCGCGCACGATGAGGGTGGCCCGCCATTCCGACAGCGTTCCTGCCTCGAGCGCAGCGAGCGTGTGGGGCATCTCGTAGACGAGCGCCTTGGCGAAACCCAGATGGCGATTGCCGCGATTCGGCGAATCATGCCGAGCCAACGCGATCTCGCTGGCCAGACCGCGGCAGCGTTTGGCGGTAGGAATCCCTTCGGCTTCCTCGCGGGCGCGGCGCTTCTGGTCGAGTGCGGCGGTGAGTCTGGCCTGCCCGGCGGCCGCGACGGACTTGAAGTGTTCGAGTTCGGCGATGCACTCGACCAGCGTCGCCTCATCGGCGTCGGTGTCGAGGACTGCCAAAGTGTCGAACATACGTTCGAGTATAACGCACAAGGCGACAACTTTCGCGAGGAGTTCGCGGGCTGTGGACAACTAAGCAGGCGCGGCTGGCCACCTGAGCTGACGGCGGTGATATCGGCCACCGCCGAGCCTGAATAAAGCGATGCGACGGAAAGTCGCCGTCGTACTCGGAGGCTTCGGACGGACGGGGCAAAATTTCGATGCGCGCGTCTCGGTACCCGACGCACGCCGGTGCCACTGCCACGCCGTGGCCTTACGCACGCCAGTTGTGTCCGGTTGCGGGGCGCGCATTGGCTGGCGCCGGTCCGCGCTCACCAGACGCAGGGCAGCAACCGGTAGTGCACCTTCTCGGTGTACTGGTCTAGTCCACGAGTTCGGTGCGTAGTGCCTTGCTCCTCGTCGAGGATCCGGAAGACGAGCATCGCAACGGTGGGTATCACGGTCACCAGCCCCCAATACGAGTCCAGCGCAAGCGGCGTGCCGATCATCATGATCAGCGTCCCGGAGTACATCGGATGACGAACCACGCCGTACAGGCCCGTCGAGACGAGCTTCTGTTCTACTTCGACCGTGATGGTCGCCGCGGCGTAGTTGTTCTGGATGACCACGATCTGCGCGAGGGTGAGCCCCACCCACACCAGCGCGTTGCCGACGATGACCACCGCCGTCGGCACGCTCGACCAGCCGAACCGGTGATCGAGTGCGCTGATCACCAGGACCGCGAGGACCGACAGGATCGTCGCGGTGATGATGAGCTTCTGCACCGTGCGGGTTTCGGCGAACGGCCCCGCGCGCATGCGCCGGCGCAACGCATCGGGCATCCGCACCGCCAGGTAGAAGGTGGGGCCCATTGTCCCAACGACGAACACCGCGATGAAAACCCAAGCCTGCCAATAGTGGAAGGTGCCGGCGGGCCAGAACAACCCCACGCCGAAGAACACGACGCCGAAGACGGCCGAGGCGAGCACCTGAAAAGCAATCTTCATAGATCACACCGCGTCGCGCCCGCGGTAGATCAGGCCCGCGCCCAGCGTCAGCAACCCGGCGACGACGACCATCCCCACCATCGCCGCCACGGGGACATCCATCGGCGCCGTCGTTTGACCCACTGGGGAGAGGTCCAGCAGCCACTGCGGAAGGCGTAGCAGCGCACCAAGATACAGCGACACGATCACGAACGTGACGACAAGCCAGGTGATCCAAACCTGGCGCAGTGCGAATGCGATCGCCGCGATACCCGCGATCACCGCCATCGCCGGAAGGTGCGCCAACGCGGCGAGCGTCAGTCGGACGACGGCGTCGGGTTCACCGAGCGCGATACCGGCGCCCAATCCGTTGCCCAAACCGGCGCTGAAGAGCAACACGAATGCACCGACCAGCGAAGCCGCCACCGTCGAAAGCAGCCAGCGCCACCGCGATACGGATCCGGCCAGCACGGCCTCGGCGATGCCCGACTGTTCGTCGGCGTTGAGCCGCAACACCGTGATCGCGACGAACGCGGTCGCCGCGGCCGCCAAGAACTGTGTCATGGAGGTGTAGATGCCGTCGTTGCCCTGCGCGGAGAGCATTTGGGCGACCAACTCGTTCTCCTCGGCCATGTCCAACAGCGACTGGGTCAATGACCCGAATGACAGGCCGGCCAAGAACAATCCGATCGACCAGCCGATGACCTGGCCGCGTTGCTGCATAAGGTCCAGCCCTAGGACACCGCGGATCGGCGGGGCGTTGGGATGCGTACCGCCGGACGGCAGCCTTCCCGCGTCGTACTCGCGGGACCGTTGCAACACGGCGGCCGCCACCAGAAGTGCGCCGGCCAGCGCGACGAGCATGGCCAGCGGCCACCACCGCAGATCGACGAACGCCCGCATCTGCTGGGCCCAGGCGATCGGGGAGCACCAACTCAGCGCGCTGCCCGAATGTTCGATCACATCGCCGACCCCCCGGACCACCACCGCGGCGGCCAGCACCGCCATCGCCATCCCGGTGGCCATCCGCGCCGTGCGCCACAGCTGCGCGGTCACCGCGGCCACACCGCCGAACACCATTGCCACCCCGGCGATGCCGAAGCTCACCGCCGCGGAGTCGACCAGCGCCAGGCCGGTTGCGGCCGTCGCGGCGGTCATCGTCACCGCCAGCACCGCGTTGAGCCCGGCGACGACGAGGATCGCCGCGCCGGTTCGGGCATACCGTCCGACCGGTGCTGCCAACACCAATTCGGCTGCACCGCTTTCCTCTTCGGTACGAGTGTGCCGTACCACGGTGAGAATGGCCAGGATCGAGGCGGCGACGATAACGCTGAGCATGACCTCGTTGGCGAACATGGCTCCGATGTCGGTCTCGTTGCGCCCGAACATCGGTCCGCTGAACATGATCCCGGCCGGAGTCTTGATCAGGTTGGCCCGCGCTATGCGGTCGGCTTCCTCCGGATAGGCCAGCTCGAAAGCGGAGGGGGTGTACCACATGGTGAGCGTCAGCGCCGCGATCCACACCGGCAGCCGGATACGGTCGCGGCGCAGCGCCAGGGCGATGAGCCGGCCGAGACCGGTCAGCGAGGAGCCCGTCTGATGCGCATGACGAGCGCCAACAGCGGTCGCAACGGCGGTCATCGTTGGGCCCCTTGATATTCCCGCAGAAACATATCCTCCAGAGAGGCAGGAGACACCGTGAGTTCGTCGATACCCAGCGTGGTCAACTGGCTCATCGCGTGGTCCAGATCCTCGCGGTCGACCGAGAAGGTGCTCAGGCCGTCGTCGACGGCGAAGTCGTGCACGAACCGAGCCGAACGCAGGCCGTCGACGGGCGAGCGGGTGCGCACCTGCACCGTCGTGCGCATCAGATGTCGCAATTCGGCCAGACGCCCGGATCGAACGGTGGCGCCGGCTCGGATGATCGTCACCGAATCGCAAAGGCGCTCCACCTCGGCGAGGATGTGGCTGGACAGCAACACCGATGAGCCCTTGTCGGCCGCCTCCTGAACACAGAGCTGAAACGCCTTGTCCATCAACGGGTCCAGGCCCGAGGTTGGTTCATCGAGGATGTAAAGCTCGGCGTTGGTGCTGAACGCCGCGATCAGCGCCACCTTCTGCCGGTTGCCCTTCGAGTAGGTGCGGGCCTTCTTGTCGGGGTCCAACTCGAAGCGTTCGATCAACTCGTCGCGACGTTTGGTGTCGAACTCGTCGCGAAGGCTGGCCAGAAAGTCGATCGCCTGGCCGCCGGTCAAGTTGGGCCACAACGTCACATCACCGGGTACGTAGGCGATCCGGCGGTGCAGCGCCACCGCGTCGTGCCACGGATCCCCGTCGAGCAGCCGCACCGTGCCGCCGTCGGCGCGTAACAACCCGAGCAAGACGCGGATGGTGGTCGACTTACCCGAGCCGTTGGGCCCCAGAAATCCCGCGATGCTGCCCGGTTCGACGACCATGTCCAGGCCGTCGAGGGCCTTGGTGCTTCCGAAATACTTTTCCAGTCCGTGTATTTCGACTGCAGGGCGCTCAGCTCGTGGCGACGTCGTAGTCATGTGCCCCTCCCTGGGATTGGTTCCGGCTGCGAAACGCGTCGTACATGGTGGAGTCGGCCATCACGCCCTCGGTGTAAATCTCGAGAGCGGGCAGCATCATCTCTTCGCTGTAGTCGCGAAGCACCGCACGCAGATCGGTTGGGTTGTCGTGCAATTGCAGGTACAGCAGGAACCCGCCGCCGCCGCTGAGCACCATGTACTTGGCCCTGGCGGTGGGATCGCGGCTGGGTTTGAGGACGCCGTTGTGGACGCCCTCGGCGATGTACTCCTCGGCATCGGCGATCATCTTGCGCCACAGCGTCTTGGCCAGCTCGCTGCCCGACTGCATGCTGCGCACCAGGTAGGCCATCAGCGGGGCGTAGGACTCGATCTCGGCCAGCTGCGCAAACCACGTCGCGGGATCGTTGGCGCGCATCGACTCCAGCTTGCCGCTGCGCACTTCCTCGGCGATGTGGTCGTCGCACGCCGTGCGCAGGCCCTCCTTGGATCCGAAGTGGTGAATCACCAGCGCCGCGGAGACGCCCGCCGCCTCGGCGATGGCCCGCAGGCCGACCTGGAAGCCGTGCTGACCCCACTGGTCGATCGCGGCATCGCGGATTCTCGCAACAGCCGTGCGATCTTCAGGCACTGAACGCATGTTCAATACACTAAACGCACGTTTAGTCAGGGGTCAAGGTTTGTGTGCGTCCAGCCGCGCTGAGCGCAACAAGACGCACACAAATCGCAAAAAATCAGTCGCGTGCGGCGACGAGCAGGCCGTCGCCCAGCGGGATCAGCACCGGGGTGAGCCGCTCATCCTCGGCGATCAGCCGCGCGGCCTCGCGCACCGCGGTCACCTCGGCGTCGTTGGCGCGCGCATCCCCGGCGCGACCGTCGAGGGCGGCGCGGTGCACGACGATTGCACCGCCGGGGCGCAGCAGCCGCACGCCCTCGGTGACGAACTGAGGCTGATCCACCGGATCGGCGTCGATGAACACCAGGTCGTAGGACTCGTCAGCCAGCCGGGTGAGCACATCCTGCGCCCTGCCGCTGATCAGCCGGGTGCGGCCGGGTCCGATACCGGCCTCGGTGTAGGCCTGCTTGGCGATGCGCTGATGTTCGGGTTCGACATCGATGGTGGTGAGCACGCCGTCCTCACGCATGCCCGACAGCAGCCACAGCCCGCTGATGCCTGCGCCGGTGCCGACTTCGACGACGGCCTTGGCGCCGGTCATCTTGGCCAACACACACAGCAGTGCACCGACGGCGGGGGTGACCGCGCCGGCACCGATGTCGTCGGCGCGATCGCGGGCGGCCGCGACAATCGCGTCCTCGGAGATCGACTGCTCGGCGTGCGCGACGATCGACTCAGCGCGGCTTTGCTGACCGCTGCTGTCGTCGGTGCCCGCCATGCCCGCAGCGTAGAGCCAACCGACGCCGCCCGACCCCCGACACGCCCGGGCCGACACC
Source organism: Mycolicibacterium sp. XJ2546 (assembly GCF_053483195.1). Taxonomy (NCBI): domain Bacteria; kingdom Bacillati; phylum Actinomycetota; class Actinomycetes; order Mycobacteriales; family Mycobacteriaceae; genus Mycobacterium; species Mycolicibacterium sp. XJ2546. The sequence continues at coordinate 12,533 of NZ_JBEFRW010000013.1, forward strand.
GTAGTATTCGCCCGCAGCAACCCGGTTTTCGCAGGTGAAAAATGGGTAGAAAGCATTCTCAGGAAATGTTCAGTTTGCTCATATGCGAACCACACCAGGGTCGGAGACCGTATTGCCCATGGACGACGGCACACGCTGGCATTCCGGGAATACGCGCCGCAATTTGGACGTTTCCGCCGATATCGAGCCGTCGATTCGTGATGACGGCTGTGACCAGGAGGAAGTGACGATCATTTCAAGTGCGCCCAGCGCTCCGGTTTCCATGACCCATTTCGAGACCCACCTCGAGCAGTACACCGATGGGACGTGGGTGGAGCCGTCCGACGAGCCCACCGGCACCGCGATCTTCGACGCCACCGGTGACAAGTCGACGATGCCGTCGTGGGATGACCTGGTGCGTCAGCACGCCGACCGGGTGTACCGCCTGGCCTACCGGCTCTCCGGCAACCAGCATGACGCCGAGGACCTCACGCAGGAGACCTTCATCCGGGTTTTCCGGTCCGTGCAGAACTATCAGCCCGGCACGTTCGAGGGCTGGCTGCACCGCATCACCACGAACCTGTTCCTCGACATGGTCCGCAGGCGCGGGCGCATCCGCATGGAAGCACTGCCCGAGGACTACGACCGGGTGCCCGCCGAGGACCCCAACCCCGAGCAGATCTACCACGACTCGCGGCTGGGCCCCGACCTGCAGGCCGCCCTGGACTCGCTGCCGCCGGAGTTCCGTGCGGCGGTCGTGCTGTGCGATATCGAGGGGCTGTCCTACGAGGAGATCGGCGCCACGCTCGACGTCAAGCTCGGCACCGTGCGCAGCCGCATCCACCGCGGACGCCAGGCGTTGCGCGAATATCTGGCCAAGCACAGCGACCAGACGGCCAAAACCGCCTGACCTTTGCAGGTCTAAGCGCACCCGCCGCGCTACATTCGAGTAAGCACCGACAAGCGAAACGAGAGGAGCTCGGTGATGGTCGACCGGGGACATGTGTTCCGTCGGGCGTTTTCCTGGCTGCCTTCTCAGTTCGCGTCGCAGAGCGACGCACCGGTCGGGCCGCGCCAGTTCAGTTCCACTGAGCACCTTTCGACCGAGGCCATCGCCGCGTTCGTCGACGGTGAGCTACGGATGAACGCTCACCTGCGCGCGGCCAGCCATATGTCGATGTGTCCGCAGTGCGCGGCCGAGGTGGACGCCCAGCGTCAGGCGCGTGCGGCGTTGCGGGATTCGCATCCGATCGTCGTGCCGACGGAGTTGTTGGGCCTGTTATCGGAGATCCCGCGTTCTGCTCCCCATCAACCGCCAGCCGAATCCGAGCCGACGCAGTTTGCTGGAGACGCAACGCGGTCTCGGCGTAAGCGCCGGTAGGGTGGTGCGGACACGACAGCGGCCTGCGTTTGAGGCAGCGGGCGCTTCCACAGGGGTGATAAACGGGTGACCAATCTGGACCAGTCCGGCCGTGAGCGCCTCGAACCGCGCCCCGTCTCGCGTCCGCCGGTCGATCCGGCGGCGCGACGTGTGTTCGGCCGCCCCGACGGGGTCAGCGGATCTTTCGTAGGCCAGGACCGCTTCCGCGATCAATCCGAGTTCACCCCGAAGGACCGCACGCCGGACCCGGTGCTGGCCGAGGCGTTCGCCCGTCCGCACCCGGCTGTCGACTCGCTGCAGCGGCATCCCGCCGACGTCGGCGCGCTGGAGGCCGAACGCGACGGACAGGGCGCCGACCCGGCGGCCGATCCGTGGCGCGATCCGGCGGCTCCGGTGGCGTTGGGCACGCCCGCGCTTCAGGAAGCCTCGCACGCACCGGTCAGCGTCAGCATGGGCAGGCTCAGCGTGCGCGACGTGTTGTTTGGCGGCAGGGTCTCCTATGTGGCCCTGGCGGTTCTCGGCATCGCCGCGATAGTGATCGGATTCGCCGGCGGTTGGGTCGGACGCACGACGGCCGAGGTGACCGAGGCGTTCACGACGTCGAAGGTGACGTTGAACACCAGCGACACCGGCCAGCCGCCCGAGGGCCGGTTCGCCAAAGTGGCTGCGGCGGTCGCAGATTCGGTGGTCACCATCGAGGCGAAAAGCGATCAGGAGGGCTCGCAGGGCTCGGGTGTGGTGGTCGACGAGCGTGGTTACATCGTCACCAACAACCACGTCATCTCCGAGGCCGCCAACAACCCGAGCAAGTACAAGATGACTGTGGTGTTCAACGACGGCGAGGAAGTGCCCGCCAACCTGGTTGGGCGCGACCCCAAAACCGACCTGGCCGTGTTGAAAGTCGACAACGTCGACAACCTCGCCGTGGCCAAGATGGGCGACTCCGACACGCTTGAGGTCGGCGATGAGGTGATCGCCGCGGGCGCCCCGCTGGGGCTGCGCAGCACCGTGACCGCCGGCATCATCAGCGCGCTGAATCGACCGGTGCCGCTGTCGGGCGATGGCTCCGACACCGACACCGTCATCGACGGTCTGCAGACCGACGCGCCGATCAACCACGGCAACTCCGGCGGACCGTTGATCGACATGGACGGCAACGTCATCGGTATCAACACCGCGGGCAAGTCGCTGTCGGAGAGCGCCAGCGGGCTCGGCTTCGCGATTCCGGTCAACGAAGTGAAATCCGTTGTGGAGACGCTGATCCGCGACGGCAAGATCGCCCATCCGACGCTGGGTCTGACAGCGCGCTCGGTGAGCAACGAGCTGGCATCGGGGGCGCAGGTGGCCAACGTCAAGGCCGGCAGCCCCGCGGAGCGTGCGGGCATCCTGGAGAACGACGTCGTCGTCAAGGTGGGTGACCGCAAGGTCGCTGACGCCGACGAGTTCGTCGTCGCGGTGCGCCAGCTTCAGGTGGACCAGCCGGCCCCGATCGAGGTGCTGCGCGACGGTCGTCCCGTCACGCTGACGATCACCCCGATCCCCGACAACACCGTCTGACATGTTCGCCAACGTCGGCTGGGGCGAAATGCTGATCCTGGTCATCGCCGGTTTGGTGATCCTGGGACCCGAACGGCTGCCCGGAGCGATCCGCTGGACGTCGTCAGCGCTGCGGCAGGCGCGCGACTACATCAGCGGCGCCACCACGCAGTTGCGGGAGGACCTCGGACCCGAGTTCGACGATCTGCGAGAGCCGTTGGGCGAGCTGAACAAGCTGCGCGGGATGTCGCCGCGGGCCGCGATCACCAAACACCTGCTCGACGGTGACGACTCCCTGTTTACCGGGCGGTTTGACGGCCCTGCGGTCGAAAAGCCCGTCAGCTCACCGGCGCCCACCCCGCACCCACCGCCGCCCCCTTCGGTGACGCCGTACGACACCGACGCCACCTGAGCCCGCGTCAGATGAAGTAGCTCTCGTCCCCGGTCGGATATCCGCCGCCGTTGGTGGCGATGTGGATGTGGTCGAAGTGGTTGGCGGTCTCGTTGCCGTAGTCGGCGGTCCAACTCGGGGCGCCGACGCCGGGATAGAACCCCTGCCGCCAGATCACATGGATGACGCCCCAGCGTTTGGCGTTCGCCAGCGCGAACCCGGCGATCTGGTTGCCGAGCTCGATACCTTTTTCGCTGCCGTGGTTGGGGATCATCACGTCGATGGCCAGCCCGTTGGGATGCCACTTCAACGGGTCCTGCCGGTAGCCGCCGATGCTGGTGATCTCCGGGAACAGCACGGACAGCGCCCTGGCCACCCGAATGGTGTTGACCTGCAACCCTTCCTCGGGCGCGACGCCGGGCGGTAACTCGAAGGTGACCGCGGCGCTGGCCACCGGCGCGCTGGCCGCCATCAACTCAGCCTCGGTGGGTGTGTCCACCGGCGGGGGTGGTGGCGCGGGCGGTTCGGCGACCTCACCGGGCGGAACGGAGGCCGCCGGGGTCTGGGGCGGATGTTCGGCGGTTTGGGCATAGAACAGGCCTGCGGCCACGACGATCGAGGCGGCCAGCGCCAACGACCGGCGGCGCCCGCTGGCTAACCGATCTTTACCCACGAACAGCACTGTAACGCCGCATTGGACGACCCGTGGCGATCTTTGACATCGGACACGCGACCGTTATTGCCTGCCAGCAGGATCCAGACCCAGCGACATGCCGGCCAGCCCGCGCTTACGGCTCGACAGCGCCTCGGCGATACTGCGCAACTCCTTACCGGCGGCCGAGTCCGGCGCCGAGAGCACCAGCGGCACACCGGAGTCGCCCGCGGTCACCAGCGCCGGGTCGAGCGGCACCTGACCCAGCAGCGGGACGTCGGCGCCGACGGATCGCGACAGCCGCTCGGCGACCTGCTTTCCGCCGCCCTCTCCGAAGATCTGCATGGTGGTGCCGTCGGGCAGCAGGAGCCCGGCCATGTTCTCCACGACGCCGACGATGCGTTGACGCGTCTGCAGCGCGATCGCTCCGGCGCGCTCGGCGACTTCGGCGGCCGCCAACTGCGGGGTGGTCACGACGAGGATCTCCGCGCCCGGAATCAGCTGGGCCACTGAGATGGCGACGTCCCCGGTGCCCGGCGGGAGGTCGAGCAGCAGCACATCCAGGTCGCCCCAGTAGACGTCGGCCAGGAACTGCTGCAGCGCACGGTGCAGCATCGGCCCGCGCCACACCACCGGGGTGTTGCCCTGAGTGAACATCGCGATCGAGATCACCCGGACGTCGTGGGCGACCGGCGGCAGGATCATCGACTCGACCTGGGTCGGACGGTCGGTGGTGCCCATCATCCGCGGCACGGAGTGGCCGTAGATGTCGGCGTCGAGCACGCCGACCGAGAGCCCGCGCGCGGCCATGGCCGCCGCGATGTTCACCGTGACGCTCGACTTGCCGACACCGCCCTTGCCGGAGGCGACCGCGTAGACCCGGGTCAGCGAGTCCGGCTGGGCGAACGGGATGACCGGTTCGCGCGAGTCGCCGCGAAGCTGCTTGCGCAATTCGGTGCGTTGCTCGTCGTTCATCACGTCGAGGCTGACCTTGACCGCGCCGGTGCCCGGCACGTCGGCGACCACCCGGCGCACGTCATCGGAGATCTCGGTCTTCTTCGGACACGCGGAGGTGGTCAAATACACCTCGACGTGCACGCCGCCGTCGGCTTCGACGGTGACGTCCTTGATCATGCCGAGCTCGGTGATCGGCCGCCGCAGTTCGGGGTCGATCACCTTGGCCAGCGCGGCACGAACCGCAGTTTCAAGCTCAGGTCCGGACATCGCCTCCGAGTCTAGGCGCGACCCGAAATTCGTGGTTAACCCACCGGTCCGGGCGGTGGTCCCGGCATTGGGGGCCCAGCGGGGCCAGGGGCCGGCCCGGGCGCGGGTCCCGGCGCGACGGGTGCTGCCGGGCCTGCAGGCATGGGCGCCGGCGGCGCCCCCAGCGGAGGCGGTGCGGGCGGAAGCATCGGCTGCGCCACGGCGGGCCCGGGTGCGCCGAGCGCCGGCTGCAGCGGGGGCGGCGGCACGTTGTCCTCGATGCAGAACACCGCGCACTCGGGTTGCTGCGGCTGCATCCACGGCGGGGTCCACGGCGGCGGAGCCGGCGCCTGCGGTTTCGGGGTGAGCTGCGGCACCGGGCCGGGCAGCGGTCCGAGCTGTTGGCCCGGTGCGAAACCGGGCACGCTGGTGATCTGGTTGGCGACGCTGTCGCGCTGCAACAGCGACATCAACGCCATCGGGTCGTTCTCGGGCAAGGCCAGCGCGTTGAGCGGCAGCCCGGGGCCCAGCCCTTCGTAGCTTTCGAGGCTTTCGAGGTGCTCCATACCGGTCTCGCTGAGCGCGGGAACCGAACCGGTGATCGGCGGCAGATCCATCGGGACCACACCGGTGGCGTAGGCCGCGGCCCAGCCGAGCACGTTGCGGGCATAGGCCACCGAGTTGTTGTAGCGCAGGATCGAGGCCATCACGTGGGACTGATCGCGCAGATTCATCCCACCGCTGCACAGGTAACGCGCGGCCGCCAGGGTCGAGTCGAAAAGGTTTTGCACCTCGGCCTTGCCGTCGCCGTCGCCGTCGGACGCATAGCGCGCCCAGGTGCCCGGCAGGAACTGCATCGGCCCCATGGCGCGGGCGTAAGTGACGCGGTCGGCGGTGCGGCTCTGAACGATGACCTCGTTACCGGGCAGCGTGCCGTCCAATACCGGACCGAGGATCGGGCTGACCGCCGTGCCGCTGGCGTCGGTGGCGCCGCCGTTGGCGTGCATCGACTCGATGCGGCCGATACCGGCCAACAGGTTCCAGCTGACGCCGCACTCGGGTTGCGCGACGGCCATCATCCGCTCGGCGTTGCGGTACGCCGACAACGCCATCCCCGGGATACCGAGTGCGCCAGGTGAATTCACCACTGCGGCGGGCGGGGGAGAGGACACCGAGGTCGAGGCGATGTGGAACGGGGACGGTGCTTTGGTGACCGCGACGACGGACGCGCCGCTGCGGGTGTCCGGTGCGGGTGCGACGGCGGCGAGCGGCGTCACCGCGGCGTCGCGCACCTGGGTGCGCGTGGACTGGGCGGACGCGCCGACGCTGCCGGCGAGAACGACCGGGGTGATGATGGCGATGGCCATCCCCGCCCGTACCCGCGGCGGAGAGATCGCGTCATGCACACCCAGGCCCGACTTGGGAAGTACGCGCCCTGCTTGGCGCCGCACGGCTTTGAGGGCGGCGACTCCTCTGATGTGCACTCAACCGTCCTTGTTCTGCGATCGCTTGTGAACCAGGTCACCATACCTAGTCGATAACGGAGTTGTTACAGCAATGGCGTTAGCCGATGCAAGCTTTCTGTCGCGGCGCGCCGCTCGGTGCCCTTCAACGACCGGTGTCGTCGTCGTGGGCAGTGGTGGCCGACTGCTGCATCGCCGCGAGCATCTCACGCAGTTCGTCGAGTTCGCGGCGCAGGTAGTCGCGGGTGGCGACCTCGCCGACGGCCAGCCGAAGGGCGGCCAGCTCACGGGCCAGGTACTCGGTGTCGGCCTTGGTCTGTAAGGCGCGACGACGGTCTTCGTCCAGCGAGACGCGGTCGCGGTTTTCCTGTCGGTTCTGCGCCAGCAGGATCAACGGTGCGGCGTAGGCGGCCTGCGTCGAGAACGCCAAGTTGAGCAAGATGAACGGATACGGATCCCAGCGCAGGCTGACAGCAAACAAGTTCAGGATTATCCAGACGACCACGAGGATCGTCTGCCACGCCAGATAGCGGCCCGTACCCAGGAACCGGGCGATCGACTCGCTGACCCGCCCGACCGCCTCGGGGTCGTAGTTGAAGCCGAAGCGGCGTGACGTCAGCGGCGTGTCCAGTCGTCCGCGGCTCGTGGGCTCGGTCATGTCGCCCCCTCGGCGCCGGACAGTTCGGGCTCCTCGGTGTCGCGCCAGTCCTCAGGCAGCAGGTGGTCGAGGAGATCGTCCACCGACACCGCTCCGAGCAGGTGGTTCTCCGCGTCGACGACGGCCCCGCACACCAGGTTGTATGCGGCGAAATACCGCGTCACCGCCGATAGCGAGTCCTCGGGCGCCAGGTTGGGCAGGTCGGTGTCGACGATGCCGCTGACTAGTTCGGCCGGGGGCTCGCGCAGCAGCCGCTGCAGATGCACGCAACCCAGGTAGTGGCCGGTCGGCGTGGCCGTCGGGGGGCGCGTCACGAACACCAGCGACGCCGCCGCCGGGGTCAGGTCGGGGTCGCGGACCCGGGCCAGCGCCTCGGCGACGGTGGTGTCGGGTGCGAGGACGACGGGTTCGGAGGTCATCAACCCGCCCGCGGTGTTGGGGGAGTGCGACAGCAACCGCCGCACGTCCTCGGAGTCCTCGGGGTCCATTCGACGCAGGAAGTGTTCGGCTTCTGACGGGTTCATCGCGCCGAGCAGGTCGGCGGCGTCGTCGGGGTCCATCGCCTCCAGCACCCGGGCGGAGCGCTCCGCCGGAAGCCGTTTGACGACGTCGGTCTGGTCGTCCTCGGGCAGTTCCTGCAGCACGTCCGCCAAGCGTTCGTCGTCGAGGGCGTTGATCAGCTCATAGCGCCGCTTGGCGGGCAGCTCGCGGATCGCCTCGGCGACCTCGACCGCGCGCTGGCCCTCGAACAGGTCGAGCAGCTGGGCCACACCCTGGTCGGGCATTGCCAGACCCGACGGCGTCAGACCCTGCACCCGACGCCAGTCCACGACGTGCACATTGCTGCGGCGGCCCAGCCGGCGCTGCGGGCGCACGGCCACCTTGGTGACCACCCAGTCGCGGGTGCGGGTCTGTTCGATGCCCAGATCGACGACGATCACGTCGATTCCGGCCAAATGCGACAGCTCGGGATCGTCGACGCGGACCCGGGTCTCGATGATCTGGCCGAGTACCAGCACCTCGCCCGGGCGCTGGGCGAACCGGCGCAGCGATACGCTGCCGGTCGACAGCGTCACCGCACCCGGCTCGATCGCGGTCACGCGCAGGATCGGAACGAAAATCCTTCGGCGCGTGAGCAGTTCGATGACAAGGCCGAGTACCCGCGGTTGCTGGCGCACGATGCTGATGCTGACCACCACATCGCGGACGCGGCCGATGGACTCACCGTCGGGGCCCAGTACCACCATCCCCGCGAGTCGGGCCGCATAGACCCTGTTCACCGCCGCCATGAGTCAAAGGGTAGAGAGTGTGGTTGTGGAAAACCGGTATCGACCCCGCCGAACAGTGCTTTCCGTTCCCGGCAGCAGCGCCAAGATGATCGAGAAGGCGAAGTCACTGCCCGCCGACGAAGTGTTCCTCGACCTGGAGGACGCCGTCGCGCCCGAGGCCAAGGCCGACGCACGCACCGCGGTCGCGGCCGCGTTGGCCGAGCCCGGCTGGTCCGGCCAACTGCTCGGGGTGCGGGTCAACGACTGGACCACACCGTGGACCCACGCCGACATCATCGACGTGGTCGCGGGCGCCGGTGCCGCGCTCGACATTGTCGTGCTGCCCAAGGTGACTGACGTTTCGCATATCGAGGCGCTGGATTTGTTGCTGAGCCAGCTGGAGACGACGCACGGGCTGCCCGTGGGTCGCATCGGGATAGAGGCGCAGATCGAAAATGCGCAGGGGCTGACGAACATTGACGCGATCGCCGCCGCCCCGCGAGTGCAGGCGCTCGTGCTCGGCCCGGCCGATATGGCGGCCAGCCTGAACATGCGCACCCTCGAGGTCGGCGAGCAGCCCGAGGGATACGACGTCGGCGACGCCCATCACCACGTGCTGATGCGGATCCTGATCGCTGCGCGCACCAACGGCATCCTGGCCATCGACGGACCCTTCTTGAAGATCCGCGACGTCGACGGGTTCCGCCGGGTGGCGGGCCGGTCGGCCGCGCTGGGATATGACGGCAAATGGGTGCTGCATCCCGACCAGATCGCCGCGGGCAACGAGATTTTCAGCCCCCGTCAAAAGGACTACGACCACGCCGAGCTGATCCTGGAGGCCTACGAATGGCACACCTCGCGTGCGGGCGGCGCGAGAGGCGCAGCGATGCTCGGCGACGAGATGATCGACGAGGCCAGCCGGAAGATGGCGCTGGTGATCGCGGGTAAGGGTCGCGCGGCGGGCATGGTCCGCAGGGAGCCGCCGTTTCAGCCGCCGTCCTGACGGCGAGGGTCAAGCACTCAAGAACGCGATGCCCGTGACGACGCTGATGAGGAACGTCACGGCGCCGATCGCGATACCGGCGATGGCCATCCCGCGTCCGCCCTCACCGGAGGTCTTGATCTGGTTGAGCGCGATGACTCCGAGCACGATGCCGATGATCGACCCGATCCCGCACAGGAACGGGATGACGCCGATGACGGAGGCCACCAGCGAGCCGATCGCCATCCCGTTGACCTTCTGGCCAGGTGCGCCGTATCCGGGCGCCGGGTAGGCCGGCCCGTATCCCTGCGCTCCGTAGCCCGGCGGAGGCCCGTAGCCAGGTGGGGGCGCCCCGTAGGGCGGCGGCGGCGCTCCGTACGGCGGAGGCGGCGGCGGGTACGTGGGGTACTGCGGTGGCGGGGGATAGCCGCCCGGCGGTGGATAGCCGGAGGGGTAGGCCGACGACGGGTCGTAGCCCGGTGGACCCGGGTACTGCTCATCCGGCGGGCTGAAGGCCGGCGGCGGGGGGTATTCGGGTTGCTCTTGCGCTTCCGACGGCGTTTCGGTCGACTGGTGCGGTGCCTGCTCGACCGGCGTCGGCTCGGACGAACCGGATGGCGTGGTTTCTCCTGAGTCTTCGCCGGGATTTGTCATGCTGTTCAACCTAGCGCAAATGCCTGGCACGATTGTGGCCGCTCACGCGTTGACCAGGATAGGAGAATTACCTGATCAGGCGCATGATTAAGGAGTTTGAAAACCGATGACCAGCCCGTTTCAACCTGGACCGAACCCCGGCCCGACGCCGGGAACGCCGAGGGTGGGACGTGGTGCCCCGCCACCCCTGCCCACACCACCGAAAGGCTGGCCCATCGGGTCGTATCCGACGTACGCCGAGGCGCAGCGAGCCGTCGACTACCTGTCTGACCAAGAGTTCCCGGTGCAGCAGGTGACGATCGTGGGCGTGGACCTGATGCAGGTCGAACGTGTCACCGGTCGACTGACATGGCCAAAGGTGCTCGGCGGGGGCGTGCTGACGGGCGCCTGGCTGGGTCTGTTCATCGGTCTGATCCTGGGCTTCTTCAGCCCCAACCCGTGGAGTGCACTGGCCACCGGTCTGATCGCCGGTGTCTTCTTCGGGTTGATCACCTCAGCGATCCCATACGCGATGGCGCGCGGCACAAGAGATTTCAGCTCGACGCTGCAATTGGTGGCGGGCCGCTACGATGTGCTGTGTGATCCGCAGAACGCCGAACACGGCCGGGATCTGCTGGCGCGCTTGACGATCTGATCCCCTCCTCGGCGCGAGCGTGCGTGTTTGCGGGCGACACGCCGTCTGCTTAGCCGAGTTTGCGCACGTTCGCAATTGCGTAACGGTGGGCGACGCGCGCACCCATGGTGTTGCAATCACGCATAACTCGCAATACGGTTTGCGCGCGGAGATTCCCGCCGGAGTCGCTTCGGCGACGGCATTGGACCATCGAGGTGGCGGTGACATCGACGCGGACTGGAGGCGGGTGGTGCGCGTCCCCTACGTGCGTGTGGGTGCTGCGGCGTTGGCCGCGCTGACGACGGCGTCAACCGTGGCGGCGTGCGGTTCTGACAGCGACGGAATCGTCATCAACTACTACACGCCGGCTAACGAAGCGCAGACCTTCACGGCGGTCGCCGAGCGTTGCAACGAACAGTTCGGCGGCCGGTTCACCGTCCGGCAGATGAGCTTGCCCAAGGGGGCTGACGATCAGCGGTTGCAGCTGGCTCGGCGGCTGACCGGAAACGACAAGACGCTCGACGTGATGGCGCTCGACGTGGTGTGGACAGCCGAGTTCGCCGAGGCCGGTTGGGCGCTACCGCTTTCCGACGATCCGTCCGGGCTGGCTGAGGCCGACGCCACCACCAACACCCTGCCCGGTCCGCTGGAGACGGCCAAGTGGGAGGGCCAGCTTTACGCGGCGCCTATCACCACCAACACCCAGTTGCTTTGGTACCGCGCCGATTTGATGGACGAACCGCCGACGACCTGGGACGGCATGGTCGCGGAGGCGACGCGGTTGCACGCAGCGGGCAAGCCGAGTTGGATCGCTGTGCAGGGCAAGCAGTACGAAGGCCTGGTGGTGTGGTTCAACACGTTGCTGGAAAGCGCTGGCGGTCAGGTGCTTTCCGAAGACGGAGAGACCGTCACGCTGACTGACACCCCCGAACATCGGGCCGCCACCGTCAAGGCGCTGCAGATTATGAAGGACGTTGCTACCGCGCCGGGCGCCGATCCGTCGATCACCCAGACCGATGAGACCACCGCGCGGCTGGCGTTGGAACAGGGCAAAGCCGCACTGGAGGTGAACTGGCCCTACGTCCTGCCGTCGCTGCTGGAAAACGCCGTCAAGGGCGGTGTGAGCTTCCTGCCGCTCGACGAACGCCCGGATCTGCAGGACGCCATCACCGACGTCGGCACCTTCTCGCCGACCGACGAGCAGTTCGAGGCCGCCTACGCGGCCAGCAAGGATGTATTCGGGTTCGCGCACTATCCCGGTGTCGTACCCGGTGAACCGGCCAAGGTGACGCTGGGCGGGCTGAACCTCGCGGTCGCCAAGACGACCCAGCATCGCAAGGAGGCGTTCGAGGCGATCCGCTGCCTGCGCAACATCGAGAACCAGCGCTACACCTCGGTGGAGGGGGGGCTGCCCGCGGTGCGCGCGTCGCTGTACGACGATCCGACGTTCCAGGCCAAGTATCCGCAGTACGAGATCATCCGCGACCAACTCACCAACGCCGCGGTTCGACCGGCGACGCCGGTCTACCAGTCGGTGTCGATGCGGATGTCGGCCACGCTAGCCCCGATCACCGACATCGACCCGGAGCGTACGGCCGACGAACTTGCCGAGCAGGTGCAGAAAGCCATCGACGGTAAGGGGCTGATTCCATGACGGCGACGGCACCGACCGCATCGCGCACCGCCGCGGCCACCGGCACCGACGACCGCAAATCCGAGCGGCGGCTGGCGTTCTGGCTGATCTCGCCCGCGGTGGTGCTGATGCTCGCCGTCACCGCCTACCCGATCGGCTACGCGGTGTGGTTGAGCCTGCTGCGCTACAACCTCGCCACCCCGGATGACACGTCGTTCGTGGGCCTGGAGAACTACGTCACCGTCCTCACCGACCGCTACTGGTGGACAGCGTTCGCGGTGACGCTGGCAATCACGGTGGTGTCAGTCGCGATCGAGTTCGTCCTCGGCATGGCGCTCGCGCTGGTGATGCACCGTACGATCTTCGGAAAAGGCGTGGTGCGCACCGCGATTCTGGTGCCCTACGGCATCGTCACGGTCGCGGCCTCCTACAGCTGGTACTACGCGTGGACGCCGGGCACCGGTTACCTGGCCAACTTGCTGCCCGAGGGCAGTGCGCCGCTGACCCAACAGATCCCGTCGCTGGCGATCATCGTGCTGGCCGAGGTGTGGAAGACGACGCCGTTCATGGCGCTGCTGCTGCTGGCCGGTCTGGCGCTGGTGCCTCAGGACCTGCTGAACGCCGCGCAGGTCGACGGTGCGGGCGCGTGGAAACGTCTGGTCAAGGTGACCATCCCGCTGATCAAACCGGCCATCCTCGTAGCACTGCTGTTCCGCACCTTGGATGCGTTCCGCATCTTCGACAACATCTACATTTTGACCGGCGGTGCCAACGACACCGGATCCGTATCGATCCTCGGCTACGACAACCTGTTCAAGGCGTTTAATCTCGGCCTGGGTTCGGCGATTTCGGTGTTGATCTTCCTGTCGGTGGCGATTATCGCGTTCATCTACATCAAGATCTTCGGGGCGTCGGCGCCGGGATCCGACGAGGAGCGACGCTGATGGCTGAGCGGGTGAACGCCCGGCGCGCAACGGGTTGGACCGTCGTCAACGTGCTGGTGGTGGTGTATGCGCTGCTACCGGTGCTGTGGATCCTGAGCCTGTCGTTGAAGCCGACGTCCACCGTCAAGGACGGCAAGCTGATTCCCGATGGCATCACGTTCGACAACTACAAGGGCATCTTTCAAGGCAACTTTTTCTCCTCGGCGCTGATCAACTCCATCGGCGTCGGTCTGATCACCACGTTGATCGCGGTCGCGATCGGCGGCATGGCCGCGTACGCGGTGGCCCGGTTGACGTTCCCCGGTAAGCGGCTGCTCATCGGCGTCGCGCTGCTGATCGCGATGTTCCCCCAGATCTCTTTGGTCACACCGCTTTTCAACATCTGGCGCAACATCGGGCTGTTCGACACCTGGCCGGGGCTGATCATTCCGTACATCACGTTCGCGTTACCGCTGGCGATCTACACGCTGTCGGCGTTCTTCCGGGAGATCCCGTGGGATCTGGAGAAGGCGGCGAAGATGGACGGCGCCACCCCGTGGCAGGCGTTCCGCAAGGTGATCGCACCGTTGGCTGCCCCCGGCATCGTCACCGCGGCGATTCTGGTGTTCATCTTCGCGTGGAACGACCTGCTGCTGGCGTTGTCGCTGACGGCGACAGAGCGCGCGATCACCGCGCCCGTCGCGATCGCAAACTTCACCGGTAGTTCGCAGTTCGAGGAGCCGACGGGTTCGATCGCGGCCGGGGCGATGGTCATTACCATCCCGATCATTGTGTTTGTTCTCATCTTCCAACGACGGATCGTCGCCGGTCTGACATCCGGTGCGGTGAAGGGGTAGTTCGATGGCCGAAATCGTGTTGGACCGGGTGACCAAGAGTTACCCAGGCGGTGCGACGGCCGTCAAGGACTTGTCGCTGACCATCGCCGACGGCGAGTTCATCATCCTGGTCGGGCCGTCCGGCTGCGGGAAGTCCACAACCCTGAACATGATCGCCGGCCTCGAGGAAATCACGTCGGGGGAGTTGCGCATCGGCGGCGACCGCGTCAACGAGAAGGCGCCCAAAGACCGCGACATCGCGATGGTGTTCCAGTCCTATGCGCTGTACCCGCACATGACCGTCCGGCAGAACATCGCGTTCCCGCTGACCCTGGCGAAGATGAAAAAAGGTGACATCGCCCGCAAGGTCGATGAAGCCGCCAAGATCCTCGACCTCACCGAGTTTCTGGACCGCAAACCCGCGCAGCTGTCGGGTGGTCAGCGCCAGCGCGTCGCGATGGGTCGCGCGATCGTCCGCGACCCCAAAGCGTTTCTGATGGACGAGCCGCTGTCGAACCTGGACGCCAAGCTGCGAGTCCAGATGCGTTCGGAGATCGCGCGTCTGCAGGACCGGCTGGGCACCACGACGGTCTACGTCACCCACGATCAGACCGAGGCCATGACGTTGGGGGACCGCGTGGTGGTGCTGTTGGGCGGGGTGGCCCAACAAGTCGGCACACCCGATGAGCTCTACAAGTTCCCGGCCAACCTGTTCGTGGCGGGCTTCATCGGTTCCCCGGCGATGAACTTCCTGCCCGCCAGCATCACCGATGTGGGCGTACGGCTGCCGTTTGGCGAAGTCACGATGAACCCCGAAGTCCACGACCGGTTGACGCGGCGCAACACCCCATCCGAAGTGATTGTCGGCATCCGTCCCGAGCACCTCGAGGATGCCGCGGTGCTCGACGGCTACGCGCGCATCAGCGCGTTCACGTTCGACGTGACGGTCGAACTGGTCGAGTCGTTGGGCGCCGACAAGTACGTGCACTTCAAGGCCGAAGGCACCGGCGCGCGCTCCGCCCAACTCGCCGAGCTGGCGGCAGAGTCCGGCAGCGGCGAAAACGAGTTTGTGGCAAGAGTTTCCACCGAGTCCACCGCCAAACAAGGCGACACCATCCAGCTTGCCGTCGACACATCGAAGTTGGTGATCTTCGATCCCGACTCGGGCCGGAACCTCAGCCTTCCCGACGACGCCGACGATGCGGCCGGGCCGCCAGCCGAGTGATCGACGTCTTGGCGCGGGTCCGCGAGCACGTGCGCGAGCACTTCACCCGCGTCGGCATCGCCACCGAACCCGACGTGGCAAGCGTCACGTTCCTGGGGACGGAGAACATCGACGTGCTGCGCTTCGGGCCCGACGGCAGGCCCGGGCTGGAGGGCGTCTTTCACTATGTCTCGGTTGGCTGTTCGCGACATCCGATGGCCGACCCGACCGAGATGGTCACCGACGCGCTGCACGGCCCGCGAGCCGAGATCAGCGTCGCGCTGCGCGGCACCACCCCCCGCGGGCTGGTGCGGTCCATCGCGATCGTCGCTGCCGCCCCAGCAGTCGAAGGTTTGGTGCTCGCGCCCGACGCGCTCATCGACCTGGAGTCGCCGCTGTGGGAAGGCTCCCCGTTCACCGCGTTCCTGTTGGCGACCAGCGACATCGACGACGTCGCGTTGACGCCGCCGCTGCCGCCGGTGACGGTGTTGTCGGCGACGCCGATCACCGCGACGGAGGCGGCCTGGGTGCGGCTCAAGGGCGCCGACGCGATGCGTGAGGCGTGGCAGCAGGACGGGGTCGACGTGCTCGATCCTGAGCGGCGGGCCGCTCGTCCAGTGTGAGCGGCGGGCCGCTCGTCCAGCGTGAGCGGCGGGCTTCCGCGAAAACCAGAACCGGCTAGCAGCAAGCGCAGGTCGGTGCGCTAGGTTCGTGCGGAAACCATCTGGATCCAAGGAGCATCTGACGTGAGCACAAGTCCCCTCAAGGTCGCCGTCACCGGTGCGGCGGGCCAGATCGGCTACAGCCTGTTGTTCCGCATCGCGAGCGGCTCGCTCCTGGGCCCCGATCGCCCAGTCGAGCTGCGGTTACTCGAGATCGAGCCGGCGCTCAAAGCGCTCGAGGGTGTCGTGATGGAGCTCGACGACTGCGCGTTCCCGCTGCTGTCCGGCGTGGAGATCGGCGCCGACGCCAACAAGATCTTCGACGGCGCCAACCTGGCGCTGCTGGTCGGAGCCCGGCCGCGCGGCCCGGGCATGGAGCGCAGCGATCTGCTCGAGGCCAACGGGGCCATCTTCACCGCCCAGGGCAAGGCACTCAACGAGGTCGCCGCCGACGACATCCGCATCGGGGTGACCGGTAACCCGGCCAACACCAACGCGCTGATCGCGATGAGCAACGCACCCGACATCCCGCGCGAACGGTTCTCCGCGCTGACCCGCCTGGACCACAACCGCGCGATCAGCCAGCTGGCCGCCAAGACCGGCGCCAGTGTGACCGACATCAAGAAGATGACGATCTGGGGCAACCACTCGGCCACCCAGTACCCCGACATCTTCCACGCCGAGATCGGCGACAAGAACGCCGCCGATGTCGTCAATGACCAGGACTGGATCGAGAACGACTTCATTCCCACGGTGGCCAAGCGCGGCGCGGCGATCATCGACGCGCGCGGCGCCTCCTCGGCGGCCTCGGCCGCGTCGGCGACCGTCGACGCCGCACGTGACTGGCTGCTGGGCACTCCGAAGGACGACTGGGTGTCGATGGCGGTGATCTCCGACGGCAGCTACGACGTGCCGGAGGGGCTGATCTCCTCGTTCCCGGTGACCACCGAAAACGGTAACTGGACGATCGTGCAGGGCCTGGAGATCAACGACTTCTCCCGTGCCCGCATCGACAAGACGACGGGCGAACTCGCCGATGAGCGCAAGGCGGTCACCGACCTCGGACTCATCTGAGGCGATTAGGCTACCTACCAGTTCGTCGCTACCCTCGACACCGTGTCGCAAGCGGTGGAAGAGCATTTGGTGACCGAATCCAACATCGTCCTTTCTGACGACGAGATTTTCGCTGGCCACGCCGGTGGCAAGCTCGGGGTAGAACTGAAGTCGCCGTTGGATACCCAGCGTGCGTTGTCGATCGCCTACACACCGGGTGTGGCGCAGGTGAGCCGGGCCATTGCCGCCGACCACACGTTGGCCGCCCGCTACACCTGGGCCAACCGCCTGGTCGCTGTGGTCAGCGACGGCACCGCGGTGCTGGGCCTCGGCGACGTCGGACCGGCGGCGTCGCTGCCGGTGATGGAGGGTAAGTGCGCGCTGTTCAAGGAGTTCGCCGGCCTCGACGCGATCCCGCTCGTGTTGGACACCAAGGACCCCGACGAGATCGTGGAGACGCTGATCCGGCTGCGCCCGACGTTCGGCGCCGTCAACCTGGAGGACATCTCCGCGCCGCGTTGCTTTGAGATCGAACGTCGTCTCGTCGAGGCGCTGGACTGCCCGGTCATGCACGATGACCAGCACGGAACAGCAATCGTGGTGCTGGCGGCGCTGATTGGCGCCGCGGCCGTCGTGGAACGTGATCCGGCGTCGCTGCGCGTGGTGGTGTCCGGCGCGGGCGCGGCCGGTGTGGCGTGCACAAAGATCTTGCTGGCCAAGGGGATCAACGACATCACGGTGCTGGACTCGCAGGGCATCGTGCACGGAGACCGCGAAGATCTCAACGCCTACAAGGCCGAACTGGCCGAACAGACCAATCCCCGCGGGGTGACCGGCGGCCTGGCCGAGGCGCTCAACGGCGCCGACGTGTTCCTCGGGCTGTCTGCTGGTGTGGTGCCGCCTGAACTGGTCGCGACCATGTCGTCGGACGCCATCGTGTTTGCACTGTCCAATCCCGACCCCGAGATCCATCCCGACGACGCGAAGAAACACGCCGCCGTGGTGGCCACCGGTCGCAGCGACTTCCCGAACCAGATCAACAACGTGCTGGCGTTCCCGGGAGTGTTCCGGGGGGCGCTGGACGCCGGCGCAGGGCGCATCACCGAGCAGATGAAGGTGGCGGCCGCCGAGGCGATCTTCTCGGTGGTCGCCGACGACCTCTCGCCCGACTGCATCGTGCCGAGTGTGTTGGACCCGCGGGTGGGTCCGGCTGTGGCACAAGCGGTTGCCGACGCCGCCGGCACCTGATTATGGCCGTTCGGTGGCTGGCGTCAGCGCTCGTCGCGCTGCTCGTCGCGGCCACCGCCGGCTGCGGCGATGACGCCGTAGCTCCGTCCATCGCCGTCGGTTCGGTGCCGGATCCCGACGCAACGGTGATCGCGCACCTCTACGCCGCGGCGCTGCGCTATTACGGCAGCCCCGCGCACGTCGAACCTGAAGCCGACCCGCTGATCAAACTGGATGCCGGCGATGTCCGCGTCGTCTCGGGTTTCACCGGGAAGTTGCTGCACCGGTTCATGCCCGACGCGACCGCGCGCTCGGCAGCGCAGGTGTACCGAGACCTGGTGTCCGCCTTGCCAGAAGGTATCGCCGCGGGTGACTACACGATGTCGGCGGAGGACAAACCTGCGCTCGTCGTCACCGAGTCGACCGCCGACGCATGGGGCGGACGCGATGTCACCGCGGCGGTGCGCAACTGCGACAAGTTGAGGGTCGGCCACGTCGTCGATGAGCCGGGGCCCGCCACGCTGGGCACCTGCGACGTCGGCAGTTCCGCTGAATACCCGGACAGCACCGCGATGTTCGCCGCTGTGCAGGCGGGCCAGATCAACGCGGGGTGGACGACGACCGCCGCGACCGGCATCCCGCCGCAGCTGTTGACGTTGTCGGACAAGACATCGCTGATCCGCGCGGAGAACCTGGTGCCGCTGTACCGTCGCAACATGCTCAACGAACGGCAGGTGCTCGCGCTCAACGAGATCGCCGGCGTGCTGGACACCGCGGCGCTGGCGCAGATGCGCGCTGACGTCGCCGCCGGCAAAGACCCTGGCCACGTCGTGGACGCGTTCCTGGCCGAACACCCCCTGGGCATCTGACCCGCTCGCGGTCAGTGCGCGTTGGGCACCAGCCGCGACACCACCGTGTTGAACAGCCACTGATAGCCCGAACCGGTGATCCGCACGATGGCGTCGAGCACTTTGGCGTCCGGGCCGACGAGCACCCGCGGCTTGTTCCTGCGGACCGCGGAGAGGATTTCGCGTGCCGCCTTCTCCGGCGTGGTGATCGTCAGCCGGGTGTCGAAAGTCTTTGTCAGGCCTTCCCGATCGACGCCCTCGGCGGCTGTCGAGTTACGCATGATCGCGGTTTTGATGCCGCCGGGATGCACCGTAGTCACCTTCACCGGGTACTTCTTGGCGATCATCTCCTGGCGCAGCGCTTCGGTGAATCCGCGAACCGCGAACTTCGCGGAGTTGTAGGCCGCCTGCCCCGGGACCGAGAAGATGCCGAACACGCTGGAGACGTTGACGATGTGACCGTCGCCGGAGGCGATCAGGTGCGGCAGGAACGCCTTGGTGCCGTTGACCACACCCCAGAAATCGACATCCATCACGCGCTCGATGTCCTTGTACGGCGTCACCTCGACGTCGCCGACGTAGGCGATCCCGGCGTTGTTGTAGACCTGGTTGACGGTGCCGAAGTGTGCCACCACCGACTCGGCGTACAACTCGAAGGCTTCCCGTTCGGTGACGTCCAACCGGTCGGCCTTCACCGGCGCGCCGATCGCCTTGAGTTGCTGCTCGGTAGCGGCCAGTCCGTCGGTGTCGACGTCGCTGATCGCCAGCTTTGCGCCGGACCGGCCCAGTTCGATCGCCAACGCCTGCCCGATGCCTGATCCGGCGCCGGTCACCACCGCGATTTTTCCGGCGAAGCCTTCCATAGCCACTCCTCGTATCGATTGCTCCGGTCGAGGCTAGTCGGTACTCGCGGTAGCAGGTACTGGACCCCCTTGCCGGGGGCTGTCAACTAGCGGGTTGATCCCGCGGAACAGCCACCAGATGCCGGCGATCAACCCGTTAACCACTAGGGCGCAAAGGCTTCGTCGATGATCTCTTGCTGCTCGACGGCGTGTACCTTCGACGAGCCCGACGACGGCGCCGACATCGCCCGCCGCGAGATGCGCTTGATGCCGCCCAGCTTCTCGGGCAACACCTCGGGCAGCGTCAGCCCGAACGTCGGCCACGCACCCTGGTTGGCCGGCTCCTCCTGCACCCAGAAGTACTCCTCGACGTTCGGGTACCGGTCGAGCGTCTCGGCGAGCCGCCGCCGGGGCAGCGGAGCGAGCTGTTCGACGCGCACGATCGCGACGTCCTGGCGGTCGTCCTTGTTCTTGCGGGCGGCCAACTCGTAGTAGAGCTTGCCGCTGCACAACAACACCCGGCGCACCTTGCCGCGGTCACCGTCGCCCTCGGCGAACGTCGGCTCCTCGATCACCGAGCGGAACTTGGCCTCGGTGAACTCCTTGAGATCGCTGACGGCGGCCTTATTGCGCAGCATCGACTTCGGCGTGAACACGATCAGCGGGCGGTGGATGCCGTCGAGGCCGTGCCTGCGCAGCAGGTGGAAGTAGTTCGCGGGGGTCGACGGCACCGCGATCGTCATCGAACCCTCGGCCCACAGCTGCAGGAACCGCTCGATGCGGCCAGACGTGTGGTCGGGACCCTGCCCCTCGTGTCCGTGGGGCAGCAGCAGCACCACATCAGAGAGCTGACCCCACTTGGCCTCACCCGAGCTGATGAACTCGTCGATGATCGACTGCGCACCGTTGACGAAGTCGCCGAACTGCGCCTCCCACAGCACCAAGGCGTCCGGGTTGCCGACGGAGTAGCCGTATTCGAAGCCCACCGCAGCGACTTCCGAGAGCGCCGAGTCGTACACCATGAACCGGCCGCCGGTCGGGTTGCCGTCCTTGTCGACGGTCAGCAACTGCAGCGGGGAGAACTCCTCGCCGGTCTTGCGGTCGATGATCACCGAGTGCCGCTGACTGAATGTGCCGCGCCGGGTGTCCTGCCCGGACAACCGGATCAGCTTGCCTTCGGCCAAGAATGAGCCGAACGCCAGCAGTTCGGCGAACGCCCAGTCGACCTTGCCTTCGTAGGCCATCTCCCGGCGCTTCTCCAACACCGGCTTTACCCGCGGATGCACCGTGAAACCTTCCGGCATGGCAAGGTGCGCATCGCCGATACGGGCCAGCAGCGACTTGTCCACACCGGTGTGCATACCGGCGGGCACCATCTGGTCGGTCTCCACCGACGCGCTCGGAGCGATCGGGTGTTTCTCGAGTTCGCGGACCTCGTTGAACACTCGCTCCAGTTGACCCTGGTAGTCGCGTAGCGCGTCCTCAGCCTCTTTCATCGAGATGTCGCCACGGCCGATCAGCGCTTCGGTGTAGGTCTTGCGCACCCCGCGCTTGACGTCGATCGCGTCATACATCGCCGGCTGCGTCATCGACGGGTCGTCGCCTTCGTTGTGACCGCGTTTGCGGTAGCAGATCAGGTCGATGACGACGTCCTTCTTGAACTTCTGCCGGAAGTCCACGGCCAGCCGCGACACCCACACCGCGGCCTCGGGGTCGTCACCGTTGACGTGGAAGATCGGAGCCCCGATCATCTTCGCGACGTCGGTGCAGTACTCCGACGACTTGGCGTCGGAAGGCGATGTGGTGAAACCGATCTGGTTGTTGACGATGATGTGGATCGTGCCGCCCACGCCGTAACCGCGCAGCAGCGCGAGGTTGAGCGTCTCGGCGACTACGCCCTGGCCTGCGAACGCGGCGTCACCGTGCAGCATCAGCGGGACGACGGGAAATTTTTCGGACGCGTCATCGTCGCTTTCGATGTCGATCAGGTCTTGTTTGGCCCGCACCAGACCCACCAGCACCGGGTCGACCGCCTCCAGGTGTGACGGATTAGCGACCAGCGACACCTCGATGTCGTTGTCGCCGAACATCTGGATGAAGGTGCCGGTGGCACCCAGGTGGTATTTGACGTCACCGGAGCCGTGCGCCTGCGACGGGTTGAGGTTGCCCTCGAACTCGCTGAAGATCTGCGAATACGGTTTGCCGACGATGTTGGCCAACACGTTGAGCCGGCCGCGGTGCGGCATCCCGATGACCACCTCGTCGAGAGCGTGCTCGGCGCACTGGTCGATGACGGCATCCATCGCCGGGATGACGGTCTCCGCGCCTTCCAGCGAGAACCGTTTCTGCCCAACGTATTTCGTTTGCAGGAACGTCTCGAACGCCTCGGCGGCGTTGAGCCTGCTCAGGATGTACTTCTGCTGGGCGACGGTCGGCTTGTCGTGCCTGCCCTCGATGCGCTCCTGTAACCACTGCTGTTGTTCGGGTTCGAGGATGTGGGTGTACTCCACACCGATGTGGCGGCAGTACGCGTCGCGCAGCACCGCGAGCACATCGCGCAGCTTCTTGTGCTCGGCGCCGGCGAACCCGTTGACCTTGAATTCGCGGTCGAGGTCCCACAGCGTCAGACCGTGGGTCAACACGTCGAGGTCGGGGTGGCTGCGGAACCGGTCCTTGTCCAAGCGCAGCGGATCGATATCGGCCATCAGGTGGCCGCGGTTGCGGTAGTCGGCGATCAGCTCGATTACCCGGGCGTTCTTGTCCTCGATCGAATCGGGGTTGTCCGTACGCCAGCGCACCGGCTCGTAGGGGATCGCCAGCTCGCGGAAGATCTCGTCGAAGAAATCGTCGGAGAGCAACAGTTCGTGCATCGTGCGCAGGAAGTCACCCGACTCCGCGCCCTGGATGATGCGGTGGTCGTAGGTGGAGCTCAGCGTGACGAGCTTGCCGATGCCCAGATCGGCGATGCGTTCGGGGCTGGCGCCCTGAAACTCGGCCGGGTACTCCATCGCGCCGACGCCGATGATCGCACCCTGGCCGCGCATCAGCCGCGGCACCGAGTGCACGGTGCCGATGGTGCCGGGGTTGGTCAGCGAGATGGTCACCCCGGAGAAGTCGTCCATGGTCAGCTTGCCGTCGCGGGCGCGCCGCACGATGTCCTCGTATGCGGCGATGAACTGGCCAAAGCGCATGGTCTCGGACTTCTTGATGGCCGCCACCACCAGTTGGCGGTCGCCGTCCTTGCGCTGCAAGTCGATGGCGAGGCCCAGGTTGACGTGGGCCGGGGTGACGACGTGGGGTTTGCCGTCGACCTCGTCGAAGGAGCGGTTCATCCCCGGGAACTTCTTGACCGCCTGAACCAGCGCATAGCCAATCAGGTGGGTGAACGAAATCTTGCCGCCGCGGGTGCGCTTGAGGTGGTTGTTGATGACGATCCGGTTGTCGATCATCAGCTTGGCGGGGATGGCCCGCACGCTGGTGGCCGTCGGCACCTCCAGCGACGCTGACATGTTCTTGACAACCGCCGCAGCCGCGCCGCGCAGCTGCTGGGTCTCGTCGTCGTCGCCCTGCGGCGCCGTTGTCTTGGCCTTGGCGGGCTTTTCCTCGTCGCTCGTCTGCTTGGTCGACGTGCGCTGCGAGTTCTTGGATTCGGCCGGCTTTTGCTCGGACTTCTTTTCTGGCTTCTTCGGTTCGGCCTTCGGCTCCGCTTTGGGCTCCGCCTTGGCCGCAGGCACCTTCGGGGCGGGCGCGGGTGCGGGTTCCGGCGGTGAGATCGGCGCCGCGGCCCGCTGACCGTTACCGTCGGAGGCCTGGCTGTCGGTCGTCGGCTCGGGGGAGTAGTCGACCAGGAATTCATGCCAGCTGGGGTCTACCGACGAGGGATCCTCGCGGAACTTGCGATACATCTCCTCGACCAACCACTCGTTCTGTCCGAATGGTGAAGGTGAGCTCACGGTAGCTATTCGCCTCAATTCTCGCGTCACGCAAGCGCGGTCATCGCGCTTGCCAGTTCTGTGCGGTTACCCGCCTTTCCGCCGACCTAAAGGCTAGCGCCGAAGCAACGGTCAAGCCATGACAACGGCGTTATGGCCAGCGTGGGTCAGTATCGGCTAGTTCGGGGGCGCGGGCAGCACGTGCAGAGTCGACGGCCACCGCGGCGGTGGGCTGCCGAACGCCTTTTGGGCGTTGGCGACGATACGTTTGCCCATCAGCCGATTGCCTACACCACCGATGACGGCACCCACGCCCACGGGCAGCAGCTTGCCGAACGCCATCGCTCCGCGCTTCAGCGTGTAGCGCTTCACGAAATAGCGCAGCAGGCGGTTGTTCAGTTGGGACACCGCGGGTAGCGGCAACGTCGCTGCACCCTCGGCCACCCATGCGCCGCTGGTACGGCGCTTGCCGACCAGGTCGGCGAGCGCAGCCTTGCCGTCGTCGCCGACCAGGACGCCGAGCACCATGGCGCGGCGGCGTTCGTTGTGCTCGGCCGGGATTCCGTGCACCTCGGCGACGGCCAGGACATACAGCGTCGTCGCCTCCAAGAAGACCACCGTCTCACCGGCGACAGCGGACAGCGCGGCCAACGTGCCGATGCCGGGCACCGCGGCCGCCGAGCCGACGGCCGTACCGCTGGCGACCACCGCCGCCAGATACTGCGTCTCGAGCTTCTTGATGATCTCCGCGGGTGTCGCGTCAGGATTGCGTTCGCGGATACGGTTGACATAAGCCTGAACCGCGGGTGCCTGCACGCGTGAACCGCGCTCGAGGATGCCGGAGAGCACCTTGGCGGCAGCGCCCGGATTCTCTGGGCTGGCGTCGCCGGGATCGGGCAGCTGTTTGTTGGCCTTTGACCAGGCACTCATTGGCGGCCTCCCTGTCCGAACGCCGAATTATTCAGGCTATCCGCTTCACCTAACGAACCACCGCGCGCCGGCGTGCCCGCGGTGATTGCCCTCACTGTGTGCCCGATTGGGAAGAAAATATTGAGAAGCGACGCTAACCACTTTCATGGCAACATCACCGGCTGTGGACCTGACGCGCGCGGACTCCGAGATCTCGCGAACCAACGCGCCCAGCCGAACCCGGATGATCCTCGTGCTGGGCGTGATGGTGGCGCTCGGCCCGCTCACCATCGACATGTACCTGCCGGCGCTGCCTGACATCGGTGAACAGCTCGGGGTGTCATCGTCGGTCGCGCAACTCACCCTCACCGGAACGCTGGCGGGTCTGGCGCTGGGCCAGCTGATCGTGGGGCCGCTGTCAGACTCGCTGGGCCGGCGTCGTCCGCTGATGGTCGGCATCGTGCTGCACATGGCGGCGTCGCTGCTGTGCATGCTCGCGCCCAACATCACCGTGCTGGGTGTGGCCCGCGGGATGCAGGGCATGGGTGCTGCCGCCGCCGCGGTGGTCGCCGTCGCCGTGGTCGGTGACCTGTTCGCCGGCTCGGCTGCGGCCACCGTGATGTCGCGGCTGATCCTGGTGCTGGGGGTCGCGCCGGTGTTGGCGCCATCGCTCGGTGCCGCGGTGTTGCTGAAAGGCTCCTGGCCGTGGGTGTTCGCCGCGCTGGTCGCGATGGCCGGCGCACTGCTGTTGGTCGCGGCGTTGGCGCTGCCAGAAACCCTTCCGGTGTCGCACCGCAGGCCGCTGAAGCTGCGCAGCATCGCTGCCACATACGGCCAACTGCTGCGCGACGTGCGTTTCGTCGTCGCCGTCGTGGTCGCTGCGCTGAGCATGTCGGGGTTGTTCGCCTACATATCGGGGGCGCCGTTCGTGCTGCAGGGTCGCTACGGCCTCGACGAGCAGGCGTTCGCGCTGGTGTTCGCCGCAGGTGCAATCGCGCTGATCGGCTCCACACAGTTCAACGTCGTGCTGCTGCGCCGGTTCGCCCCGCAAGCCATCATGCTGTGGGCGCTGGTGGCCGCGACGGCAGCCGGGGCCGTGTTCATCACGCTCTCGCTCACCGGGTTCGGTGGGGTGCTGGGCTTCGTGATCCCGGTGTGGGCGATCCTCGGAGCCATGGGTCTGGTGCTGCCCAATGCGCCGGCGGTGGCGTTGACGCGGCATCCGGAGGCCTCGGGTACGGCGGCGTCGCTGCTCGGCGCGGCACAGTTCGGGTTGGGCGCGGTGGTGGCCCCGTTGGTCGGCGTGCTCGGCAACGACGAGATCGCGCTCGCTCTGGTGATGACGATGGGTATGGTGGTCGCGTTGTTCGCGTTGGCCTCCACGCTGCGCGGCGGATATCACGCCGATGGTGTGTCGGCGGTCGAACGCGCGGACGGAGTCACCGGCGACGTCGTCCCTGAACCCGCCTGACCTTAGGTGCACGTGTGAGCCCCGACTTGTCGGGACCACGCAAGCTCCGTAGCGTCGGCTGGACCGTCACGTAGCTAGTCGACTCGAGATGTCCCTGAACCTCATTCGCCGGCCCGCCGGCCTAACCTCCGCGGTGCGGCGGGGATTCGGCGGTCTGCTGCCGCGCGACCCCGAGTCCCGCAACGCATGGCGCGCGCTGTGGGCGATGATGGTCGGCTTCTTCATGATTCTGGTCGACGCGACCATCGTGGCGGTCGCCAATCCGTCGCTGATGGACCAGCTGGGCGCCGACTACGACGCGGTCATCTGGGTCACCAGCGCCTACCTGCTGGCGTATGCGGTGCCGCTGTTGGTGGCCGGTCGCCTCGGTGACCGGTTCGGCCCGAAGAACCTCTACCTGATCGGGTTGTCCGTCTTCACCGCCGCCTCGCTGTGGTGCGGGCTGTCCGACACGATCGGGATGCTCGTCGCCGCGCGGGTGCTGCAGGGGGTGGGCGCGTCGTTGTTGACGCCACAAACCCTGTCGACGATCACGCGGATCTTCCCAGCCGACCGTCGCGGCGTCGCGATGGGCGTGTGGGGGGCGACCGCGGGTGTCGCGACGTTGGTCGGCCCGTTGGCCGGTGGGTTTCTGGTCGACGGCCTCGGCTGGCAGTGGATCTTTTTCGTCAACGTGCCGGTCGGCGTCTTCGGGATCGTTCTGGCCGCGCGGCTGGTACCCGAACTACCTACGAACAAGCAGCCGTTCGACGTACCGGGCGTGCTGCTGTCCGGTATCGGCATGTTCATGATCGTGTACGCGCTGCAGGAAGGGCAGGCCCACGAGTGGGCGCCGTGGGTGTGGGGCGCCATCGCCGGCGGTGTCGGGTTCATGGCAGCGTTCTTGATCTGGCAGTCGGTCAACACTGCCGAACCGCTCGTCCCGCTGGCGATCTTCGGCGACCGCGACTTCGCCCTGTCCAACCTCGGTGTGGCCACGATCGGTTTCGTCGTGACCGCGATGATGGTGCCGGTCATGTTCTACGCCCAGGCGGTGTGCGGGCTCACCCCGACCCGCTCGGGTCTGCTGATGGCGCCGATGGCGATCCTCAGCGGTGTGCTGGCGCCGTTCGTCGGCAAAATCGTCGACCGGTCGCATCCTCGGCCGGTGGTGGGTTTCGGGTTCTCTCTACTGGCCATTTCGGTGACGTGGCTGTCGATCGAGATGACGCCGACGACGCCAATCTGGCGGATCGCGGTGCCGTTGGCGGTGACCGGTGTGAGCATGGCCTTCATCTGGTCGCCGCTGGCCGCCACCGCCACCCGCAATTTGGCGATCGACCGCGCCGGTGCGGGTTCGGGTGTCTACAACGCCACGCGCCAGGTCGGGTCGGTGTTGGGCAGCGCCGGTATCGCGGCGTTCATGACGTGGCGGATCGGCGCGGTGATGCCGCCGGCGGCCGACCAGGCCACCGAGACCTCGGGCGTCATGGAACTGCCGAGTTTCCTTCACGAATCGTTCGCCGCGGCGATGTCGCAGGCGATGTTGTTGCCGGCGTTCATCGCGTTGTTCGGTGTGGTGCTGGCGCTGTTCCTCGTCGGCTTCGAGAGCGACCCAGTCGCCGACGACGTCGTCGATCCCGATGCCAGCGCCGGTCTGGCGGTCGACTACGGCGGCGACGAGACGTTCGTCGACGATGACGACGACTATCTCGAGTACACGGTGTCCTGGGATGAGCCCGGACCAGTACCAGTGGCACCCGATGCCGCCGAGTCGCCGACGGACCCGATCCCGGCGCGCGCCACGCCGCCGTCGCACACGCCTCGCGCGTCGCGGTACTGGCAGAACGACACAGCGGCCGAACCCGAGACCGACGAGCGTGAATCCTGGCGCGCTGTCTTGGATCTGCTCGACGACGTTCCTTCGGTGCCCGCTACGTCGCCGGAGCCCGAGCCGATCGGGCATGCGCACAACGGGTTTCACGTCGACGATCAGCGAAGGTTCAAGCCGACGGGCCGACGGCCGCTGGCCGAGCCGCGGTCGTCGGTGGCCGACGCGTACGAGATGGCGACCGGCCACCACTATCGGCGCCCGCGACATCGCCGGTCGGATGAGGCGAACGAGTCACGCTCGTTCTGGTTTCAGTCGCACGGCAGGCATTCCCGCGACGAGGATCCCGACGACCGGCGGCATTCCGGCAGACATTCGCTGCCATGGAACGAATGAACGGCGCACCGACGGTGCGGTCAGGTGCCGAAGAGCACTGCGGGGTTGAGGTATCCGGTCGGGTCGAAGGCCGTTTTCACCGCCCGCATGGCCGCGATGTCGGCGTCGGTGCGTGACATCGAGAGGTAGTCGCGCTTGCGGGTGCCGACGCCGTGCTCGGAGCTGACGTTGCCGCCCAGTCGTGCGATCAGCGCCATCATCACCGAGTACAGGTTCTGCTCTGCGTCCGGGCCGCAACGCAACACGTTCAGATGTAGGTTGCCCTCGCCGATGTGGCCGAAAAGCACCGGGATCGCCTCGGGTGCGTGCTCGGTGACGAGTTGTGCCGCGTTCCCGGCGAACTCTGCTACGCTCGAAAGCGGCAGCGAGACATCGAATTTCAACGGTGGGCCGTACACTCCGAGCACCTCGGCGACCGCTTCGCGCACTTGCCACAACCGCTGCTGCGCGGCTACATCGACACCGACCGCCGGCTCACCGGACAGCCGGGACCCGTCGAGCGCATCGGCCAGCCGCTCGGTCTGGTCATCCCAGTCGCCGGCCAGTTCGATCAGCAGCTGCCAGGCACCGTCGACGGGGGCGGGCACGCCGACGTGTTCGGCGGTCAACGCGCTCGCGCGGGCGTCGATCAACTCCAATGCCGCGATACCGTCGAAATCGCGGAACATATGGCCGGTTTCGATGAGCGCGTCCAGGTCGGCGAACCCGCAGATCGCCGTCACCCGGTGTCGCGGCGCGGGGTGCAGCCGCAGATCCAGTCCGGTGATGACGCCGAGCGTGCCCTCGGCGCCGATGAACAGGGACCGCAGGTCGTATCCGGTGTTGTCCATCCGCACCAGGCTGTGTCGGTGCAGGACGGTGCCGTCGGGCAGCGCAACCTCCAATCCGATCACCTGTTCACCCATGTTGCCGTAGCGCACGGTGCGCAGCCCGCCGGCGTTCGTGGACGCCATGCCGCCGACAGTGGCCGAATCCCGCGCCGCTAGATCGACTCCGAACACCAGGCCCGACGCGGCTGCGGCGCGCTGCGCCTCGGCCAGCGTCACGCCGGCGCCGACGGTGATGCGCCGCTCGACGACGTCGATATCACCGACGTCGCGCAGCCGTTCGGTGGAGAGCAGCACGTCGTCGTGTTCGGGCACCGTGCCGGCGACCAGGGAGGTGCGCCCGCCCTGCACGGTGACGCAGACGCCCGCGTCACGGCAGGTGCGCAGCACCGCGGCGACCTCGTCGGCAGTGCCCGGCCGCACCAGGATGCTGGCCCGGCCCCGGTACCGCCCGGTGTGGTCGACGCTGCGCCCGGCCAGCACGTCGGGGTCGGTGCTCACATGCGCGGCGCCGACGATCGCGGCCAGCCGGTCGGTCAAGCTCACCCCGTGGGTGTATCACACGGCGCCAGCGCGAGAAACGCACCCAACTCGACCAAGCCCGAAGGGCTGCTGGGCAGGTAGTCGGTCAGCAGCGGTGAGCGCACGATCACCGTGCGGTACATGGCTCGACTGATCGCCACGTTCAGCCGGTTTCGATTCAGCAGGAACGGCATCCCGCGCGGGATGTCCTCGATCGCCGAGGCCGTCATCGAGACAAACACCACGGGCGCTTCGCGGCCCTGGAGTTTGTCGACAGTGCCGACGAGTACGTCGCCAAGTCCGGCTTCCTGCAGTTCGGACCGCAGTTGCAGCACCTGGGCGTTGTAGGGGGCGACGACGAGCACATCGCTCTGCGTCAACCGCCGTGGTTTGCCATCTGTCCATTGCGCTCCGATCATCGACCTGATCTCGGCGGCGATCACCGACGCTTCCTCCGGGCTGCACGTCGAGCGGCCCTCGTGGTGCACGCAGAGGGTATGTACCCCGGGCGGGTATCCGGCCAATGTGCGTGCGGAGGTCTTCGGGTGCGGAATCAGCCGATTGTCGTAGGACAGAGCGGAATCCACACGGCACAGATCAGGATGCATGCGGTGGGTCTGCTCGAGGAAGTAGCCGTATTTCGCGGGCAGCACGTCGTGGCCTTCCATCAACCAGCCGAGCGCCGAATGGTTGATCGGTTCGGGGTGGATGCCGGTTGATACCTGACCGAGCTGTTGCGGGTCGCCGAGCAACATGATGTTGCGCGCACCGCGAGCAACGGCGATCGTGAAGCCCAGGGAGAACTGACCCGCCTCATCGATGGCGATCAGGTCGAGGCAGTCCTGCGCCACCCGGTTGTCGTTGGCGAAATCCCATGCGGTGCCACCGATCACACACGCGCCATGCTGGGTGAGGTAGTCGGCATGGTCATCCTCGCCGATCACCGTGAAACGATCCGTTCCCGTCGAGTCGCGGCTCGCCTTCTTGGCGACCAGAGCAGGGTCGACACCGGCCTCGACGATCTTGTTGAGCAGATGCGCGACGACGGAGTGTGACTGCGCGACGACACCGACGCACCAACCGTGGTCGTTGACCAATGACTTGATGACGCGCGCGGCCGTGTACGTCTTGCCGGTGCCGGGTGGACCGTGCACGGCGACGTAGGACCTGTCGAGGTCCAATACGGCTGCGGTGATCGATGCGATGTTGTCGCCGAGACGGGGCAGCCCAGCACCTGATTTCGTGGTCGGTGTTGCGCGGCAGAGGATGTCGACGACGGCGCGCCGCGGTAGCCGACCGTCGGCGACGGTGGTTGCCGCCTCCGTCGCCAGCGCCTCGATCGCTTCCTCGAGCTTGTCGGTCGGGATCGGTACGGCCGGAGCGAGTGCCATCGGCAACTGATCGAACTGTCCGGTATTGATTTCCAGTTCTTCTACGAAAACCTCGACGGGTACACCTTCGACTTCGGTTACATCTTCTACCGTCACCTGGTGGTTCGCGCGGCGGTCGGGGTGTTCATCGTCGAGACCCGCGGGCGCAGGGCGGTCGTAGAGCGCCTGAGGTTTGCTGTCGAGTGTCCCGCCTTGTAGCACCCCGGTTAGCCGTAGCTTCCTGCGGTGCTTTCGCTTTCTCGGTGGCTTGTGCCAATCCTGTTCGACGACAGCTTCCTCGACGAGGAAGACCCCCGACGTATCGCCCCATTCGTCAACGGGATGGTTCAGCCTTTGGAAATGATTCCACCAGTAAGGCTTTTTCTCGCGAGGTAGGTAGCCGCGGGCGGCTTGGATCAGCGCTGCGGCGCATTGTTGCGGTGTGCGTTCGATGTCGACACCGTCGCCGGCGAAATCCATCAGCTTTTGCGCCGTCTCGTCGGGCGGCGGCAGGGTGTCGCGCTTTTCGACGGGGCGGGTCAGATGAGTGACCCCGTTTTCAAAGGCCCGCAGTAACAACCAGTCTCGTAGTCGTCGGGTCGAACGGCAGTCGTACTCGTTGTAGTCCTCGATCTCCTTGAGCACTCCAGCGGCCTCGTCGGTGCGGTCCTCGTCGAGAAGTGTGCGGTAGCGCTCGTACTGGGTGATCGACGCAGCGGCGTTGGTGACCTCGCCGGTGCGGAGTTCTGAACCCATGTACAGCGGTTCCAGAGCCTTCAGTGAGTACGACGGTGCGCCGACCCGCAGGCTGCTTCGGACAATGGGGAACAGGTCGACCAACACCTCCTGGCGCAGCAGCTCGTCGACCTCGTCTTCCCCCACCCCGTACCTGGCGGCCAACTCCAACAGCTTGGTGCGTTCGTACGCTGCGTAATGGTAGATGTGCATGTCGGGAAACCTCTTGCGGCGCTTGCGCACTAGTGCGAGAAAGTCGGTGAACGCCTTGCGCTCGGAGCGGCGGTCCTCAGCCCACAGCGGCGTGAAGTTGTCTGCCGTGTCGAGCACACCCCACATGTACTCCAGGCCCCAGGTGACACCGTCGTCGGTCCACAGCGGGTCGCCCTCGAAGTCGAAGAACAGATCACCGCGGCTCTTGGCGGGAAGCGCGCCGAGCGCGTCGACATCGGCAAACTCGAACTGCGGTGTCCCCGTGTCGCGTTGGGTGACCTGCAGGCGTGCCTGGGTGCGGAGGCCAGCGAGGGTGCTGGCCGCCATGCCGTCGACCGGACCGGTCGAACGGGCCAGCTTCGCGACGGTGTCGATGCCCTCGGCCATAAGCGTGTCACGCTGCGACGACCGCAAGCCGGCCACCAGCAGCACATCGTCGTCGTCGACGACGTTGGGTACACAGCACTCGCAGCGCATACACGCACCCACCACAGGATCGGCCCAGGCGACCGGTGCGCCGGATGCGAAGTGGGTGTCAAGCAGGTCGCGCAGGCGGTCACGCTGCTGGCGGTACACCGGGATCAGGTTGTCGACCGGATAGTCGACGGTGGTGCGGTCGCCCAGGATCAGCCCGGCGGTGTCGGCGATCGGCACTTGCATCCGGCGAAGCGCGTCAGCGTAACCGGCGATCTGAAGGAGCGCCTGAATTTTCGCGCTGCGGGCGAGTTTGGAGTCCAACACTCGGTAGCGGTCACCGTCTAGCACGACGAAGTCGGCGAACCCGACGAAGCGATCGTCGAACACCACCGCTTGGTAGACGACTGGTGGACGCCGGGCGAACGCTTCGGCTGTCGCGCGCGCAGCGCTTTCGAACGCAGCTCGCGAGTAAGCGGGCCGCCCGATCCGGACCACACCGTCGCCGTGGCGTGCGATGAACTCGTCGAGGATGCGTTGTTCGTGTGCGTCGCCAAGTTCGCTGGTGCGCCGGAGCAACTCGTCATCCTCGGTTTCGACCGCGGGGCCGCGGCCCAACTTCGCGTCGAATGCACGCAGCAGCGCGTACTCACAGCGCGACGCCGCCGCGAGGTCTGAGGCGCTGTAGATGACATGGCCGTCGGTGACGAACACGCTGCCACTGTAGGCGAGCTTACTGACACCCCCTGTCGGCGCGAACGTGGATTACCCGCACGTCGAAGCCGCGTCGGGCGCGCATCGAGGCCACACTCGTCGATCCCCAACGCCGTACTCATCCACAGCCCGCGGCCTCGCCACCGTCGCACCGGCCGATTGTGTGAGACCCAACGCCGACATTCGGCGCATGAACACGAAACCCCTGCCGTTCATCGGCACTGAGGCGCTGGCGGCCGGCCTGGTAACCAGGCGCACGCTGGTCAGCGGCCACGACATGATCTATCGCAACGTCTACCTGCCGAAAGGCGTGGAGCTGACGCCGGACAGACGAGCGATGGCCGCATGGCTGTGGTCCAACCGCAACGCCACTCTGGCCGGAATGTCCGCATCGGCGCTGTACGGCTCACGATGGATCAGCGGCGAGTTACCCGCCGAGTTGATTCGCACCGAGGCCTGCCCCGTCGAGGGAATCGTCATTCACCGGAACAAATTGCGGGATGACGAGGTCGGCGTTGCTGATGGAATGCCGGTGACCACGCCGGCCCGGACTGCATTCGACATCGGACGCAGAAGGGGACTCGAGAGGGCGGTCGTCCGGATCGATGCGCTGGCCCAAGCCACCGGGCTCAAGGCGGTCGACGTCGAGCGTCTCGCCGAAACCCGTCGCGGTGCCCGCGGCATCGTGCAACTGCGCCGGGTGTGGGAACTTATGGATGGCGGTTCCGAATCGCCGCAGGAAACGCGGACGCGCCTGCTGTTGGTAGCGGCCTGTTTTCCGCGGCCACAAACGCAGATCCTCGTCGTCGACGAGCACGGGAGATACATCGGCCGCGTCGACATGGGGTGGGAGGATTTCAAAGTCGGCGTCGAATATGACGGCCCGCAACACTGGGAGGACCCTGAGCAGTACGCCCACGACATCGACCGGCTGGCTGAACTGGCGGCTCAGGGGTGGCTGATCATCCGGGTGAGTCGGGATCTCTTCCGCTATCGGCCGCATGTCTTCTTGGCCCGTGTGCAGGAGGCTATGCGCGCAAGAGCTTGGCCGCACGCAGACAAGGTCCGGCTCGACGCACGGATCTCTTGGCTTGAGCTCCGTTAGGCCGCCGAGTGTGGCCTAAATGCACGCGTTTTCGCGCGCACGTGTGCTGGTAACCCACGTTCGCCCCGAAATAGGGGCTACCCCGGGGCGTTGCCGATCAACTCGACGCCGTTGCCGTTCCACCGGAACTTCACCACGCTGTCCAGGCCGGGCACCCCGTTGGAATACCGCAGCGCGACGGTGTCGCCGGTGCTGGCGCTCGGATCGATGCCGTTGAAACCGTAAGTGGCAGGCACCCCGTCGGGAATGAACTTGCCGAGGTGGAACATCACCGCGCGGGTGTTGGGGTTTTCGGCGTTGGTGTTGGCTTTGACGATCACCACCGACAGCTGCGCGCACTCGTTGTAGTTACCGGCCAGCGGCTCCGGGCTCCACCCTTGGTTGCTGCGCGGGTCGCGAGGCAACTCCGAAACCGCCTGAGCGATCTCCGGTGCGGCGAGGTCGACCTCGCACGGGTCCGCTGCCGCCGTCGTGGTCGGTGCCGCCGCCGGCAGCGACGACGGCGCCGACGCCGCGGACGTCGGGGGAGGTGCCGTGGGGCCCGGTGTCTTCGAGACGGTGGAGTCGCCTGCCCCGCAGCCGGCGAGCAGAACCGTCACGACACCGATGAGACTGCAGAACCGAACCGTGCACTTCACCTAATCCACCCTCGCAAATCGTGTCGGACAGATCGCGGCGACACACCGGCGTGCGGTGACGGAAGTGACGACTGGGCCGCGTGGCGAATTGGGC
The DNA here is from genome assembly GCF_053483195.1 of Mycolicibacterium sp. XJ2546. Taxonomy (NCBI): domain Bacteria; kingdom Bacillati; phylum Actinomycetota; class Actinomycetes; order Mycobacteriales; family Mycobacteriaceae; genus Mycobacterium; species Mycolicibacterium sp. XJ2546. The sequence continues at coordinate 47,691 of NZ_JBEFRW010000013.1, forward strand.
AGGTGACGGGCATTAGAATCGCTACCTGATGACGTCCTCTGAGTCGGATCCGAACCAGGCACCTCCGACTGCCGAACTGACCTTTTCTGACCTGCAGATTCACCCGGCGGTGCTGCAGGCTGTCGTGGACGTCGGCTACGAGTCGCCGTCGGCGATCCAGGCCGACACCATTCCGGCGATGATGGCCGGCTCCGACGTCGTCGGCCTGGCCCAGACCGGCACCGGTAAGACGGCCGCCTTCGCCATCCCGATCCTGTCGAAGATCGACCCTGCCAGCCGCGCCACTCAGGCGCTCGTACTGGCACCGACGCGCGAGTTGGCGCTGCAGGTGGCTGAGGCGTTCGGCCGCTACGGCGCGCACCTGCCCCAGATCAACGTGCTGCCCATCTACGGCGGCTCGTCCTACGGCCCCCAGTTGGCGGGCCTCAAGCGCGGGGCGCAGGTCGTCGTCGGCACGCCCGGCCGGGTGATCGATCACCTGGAGAAGGGCCGACTGGACCTGTCGCACCTCGACTACCTGGTGCTCGACGAGGCCGACGAGATGCTGCAGATGGGCTTCGCCGAAGACGTCGAGCGCATCCTCGCCGATACCCCGGAGTACAAGCAGGTGGCGTTGTTCTCGGCGACCATGCCGCCCGCGATCCGCAAGATCACCACCAAGTATCTACACGACCCGGTCGAGGTCACGGTCAAGGCGAAAACTGCTACCGCCGAGAACATTTCGCAGCGCTACATCCAGGTCGCCGGGCACCGCAAGATGGATGCGCTGACCCGGGTGCTCGAGGTGGAAGAGGGCGACGCGATGATCGTGTTCGTCCGCACCAAGCAGGCCACCGAAGAAGTGGCCGAACGCCTGCGGGCGCGAGGCTTTTCCGCGGCCGCCATCAACGGCGACATCCCGCAGGCGCAGCGGGAACGCACGATCGCCGCGCTGAAAGACGGCAGCATCGACATCCTCGTCGCCACCGATGTGGCCGCGCGCGGGCTGGACGTGGAACGGATCAGCCACGTCCTGAACTACGACATCCCGCACGACACCGAGTCCTACGTGCACCGCATCGGCCGCACCGGCCGCGCCGGCCGCTCGGGTGCCGCGCTGTTGTTCGTCACGCCCAGAGAGCGCCATCTGCTCAAGGCCATCGAAAAGGCCACCCGCTCCAAGCTCGTCGAAACCGACCTGCCGAGCGTCGAAGACGTCAACGCCCAGCGCGTCGCGAAGTTCCGCGACTCGATCACCGAGGCACTCAACGCGCCCGGCGTCGACCTGTTCCGCAGCATGATCGAGGACTACGAGCGCGAAAACGACGTTCCGATGGTTGATATCGCCGCCGCACTGGCGGTGCAGTCCCGCGACGGCGAGCAGTTCCTGATGTCCGAACCGCCCCCGGAGAAGCGTCGCCGCGACGAGCGCCCGGAGCGGCCCGACCGCGGCCCCAAGCAACCCCGTCGAGCCGGGCAGAACTTCGCCACCTACCGCATCGCCGTGGGTAAGCGGCACAAGGTGAGCCCTGGCGCGATCGTCGGCGCCATCGCCAACGAGGGTGGCCTGCACCGCAGCGACTTCGGCCACATCTCGATCCGCGTCGATCATTCGCTGGTCGAGCTGCCGGCCAAACTGTCGCGCGAGACGGTGAAGGCCCTGGAGCGCACCCGCATTCAGGGCGTTTTGATCAACTTGCAACCCGACCGTCCGCCACGCAAGGGCGGGAAACCCCCTCGCCGATCGAAATGACGCTGTCGCGCGGGGTGGATGCGCAGGGCGGCCTGGAGTCCATCAGTAGGCCCGAGCGGGTCGCCTCGCTCACCGGGATCCGCGCGGTCGCTGCCCTGCTGGTCATGGCTACCCACGCCGCCTATACCACGGGTAAGTACCCGCAGGGATACGTCGGTCTGGTGTATTCGCGGATGGAGATCGGTGTGCCGATCTTCTTCGTGCTCAGCGGTTTTCTGCTCTTCGGGGCGTGGGTCAAGGCCGCCGCCGCGGACAAACCGCCGCCCTCATCCCGCCGCTATGCCTGGCGCCGGGTGCGCCGCATCATGCCGGCGTACGTCGTCACGGTGCTGGCGGCCTACCTCGTCTACCACTTCCGCACCGCGGGACCCAATCCCGGCCACACCTGGGAGGGGTTGTTCCGCAACCTGACGCTCACCCAGATCTACACCGACCACTATCTGTATTCGTTTCTGCACCAGGGCCTTACGCAGATGTGGAGCTTGGCGGTCGAGGTGGCGTTCTACGCTGTGCTCCCGCTGTTGGCCTGGCTGCTGCTCGTGGTGCTGTGCCGGCGGCGCTGGCGGCCGGGCCTGCTGGTGGTCGGCCTCGGTGGGCTCGCGCTGATCTCGCCCGCGTGGCTGGTGCTGGTGCACACCACCGACTTCCTGCCCGACGGGGCGGCGTTGTGGTTGCCGACGTATCTGGTGTGGTTCATCGGCGGAATGGTGCTGGCGGCGTTGCAGCCACTGGGTGTGCGGGCGTACGCGCTGGCTTGTGTTCCGTTGGCGGTGGTGTGCTATTTCATCGTCTCCACCCCGATCGCCGGGGAGCCCACCACCTCGCCGACCGAGCTGCGTGAGGCGTTGGCCAAGACCGCGTTCTACGCGGTGATCGCGACGTTGCTGGTGGCGCCGCTGGCGTTGGGGGATCGCGGGCTGTACTCGAGGTTCCTTGCCAGTCGCCCGATGGTGTTCCTCGGCGAGATCTCCTACGAGATCTTCCTGATCCACCTGATCACGATGGAGCTGGTGATGGTGGAGATCGTGCGCTATCCGATCTACACCGGCTCGGTTTTCTGGCTGTTCGTGCTCACGTTCATCGTCACGGTGCCGTTGTCCTGGCTGTTGCACCGGTTCACCCGGGTGCGCGACCGTTAGCGGAATATTAGGTTAAGCTGCCCTAAGAAATCGAATTCACTGAAGGGCTGTTGTTTCTATGTCCGACAAGAAGCCGACGCGCGGATTCCAAGGCGCGGTTCTCAAGCTGATGCGTGCGGGCGATTACCAGCTGACGGTCACCGGGCGGCGCGAGGTGACGCCGCACTACCTGCGGCTGAGCTTCACCGCCGGCGGGATGCTCGCCGACCGGCCGCTGCATCCGACGATGTGGATCCGGATGTGGTTCGCCGACGGCGACAAACTGCACCAGCGCGGTTTCACGCTGGTGGACCCGAATCCGGAGGTCGACACCGTCGACATCGAGTTCGCCCTGCACGAGGGCGTCGCCTCGCAGTGGGCGCAGAAGGCGAAACCGGGTGACACGATCGAGGTGACGGTGCTCGGCAGCAATTTCAAGCTGCCCGAACCGCAGCCGGCCGGCTACGTCATCGTCGGCGACACCGCGTCGTTGCCCGCGATCAACTCGCTGCTGCAGGCCATCGGCGACGTCCCGGCGCGGGTGTACCTGGAGGCCAGCCACGACGACGACAAGCAGTTGCCGGTGGCGCGCAGCGCCGATGTCATATGGGTGGACCGCAAGAACTCCGGCGAGTCGTTGATTCAGGCCGTCAACGAGGCGGCTTTCGACGCCTCCGATCACTTCGGTTGGGTCGCCTGCGACAACCGCACCACCCGCGCAGTCGCCAAGGTGTTCCGCGAGAACTACAAGATCCCGAAGAAGTCCATCAAGGCGCAAGCGTATTGGGTCGCCTGACGGCTCCGGGCGCTACTGGGTGGCCTGACTGCTCGGCACCATGATCGGCATGACGAACTCCTCGAGCATCGAGCGCTCGTCGGCTTCGTCGTGACCCGGGAAGACCAGCAGCGACGTCATCACTCGCACCAACCAGCGCGCCCGATGCCCCACTATCTCGGGCTCATCGGGCGCCAGCGAGATCACGAACGCTTCGGTCAGCGCCCTGATCACTTCTGACTGCTCGGCCATCTCGGCGCCGATCGGCCGTTGCGTCTTGGCGAACCACGATGCCAGCGCGGGACTTTCGCGCACGTTGCGCAACGAGGCCATCATGCCCTCGATGAGCCGTTCCCGCGGGTCCGCCACCGAAGCGACCTGATCGGTCATCTCGCTGTACAGGCGGTAGGCCTCGCGGTGCACATAGGCGGTGTAGAGCGCATCGCGGCTGTCGAAGTACCGGTACAGGGTCGCGCGGGAACACCCTGCAGCCGCAGCGATTTCATGCATACCGACGGTGGCTGCCTCATGCTTGGCGAACAGCTCGCCTGCCGCATCCAAGATCCGGTCCGCGGCGACCTCGGTGCGTCGTGCGGCCAGCCAATCACCGGCCATCAGCGGCTCACCGTGAACGGGACGGACAGTGGTCGTCGCACGTAACTTCCTCCGGCCCAGACGATCCCGTCCTCATCCACCTCGAACTCCGGAATCCGCGCCAGCAGTTCGGTGAGCGCGACCCGCGACTGCATCCGGGCGGCCGCGGCGCCGAGACAGTGGTGCGCACCGTGGCTGAAGGTCAGGATGTTGCGCGGGTTGCGCGTCACGTCGAGTTCGGCGGCGTCGTCGCCGAAATGGCGTTCGTCGCGGTTGGCCGATCCGTACAGCAGCATCACCCGGCGGCCTTCGGGAACCGTGGTGTCGCCGATCGTGACGTCGCGAGTCACGGTGCGGCCCAGCATCTGCACCGGCGAGGTCAGTCGCAGGAACTCGTCGACGGAAGCCGGTATCAGATCGGGGTTTTCGACCAGTAGCCGACGTTGGTCGGGTCGCTGGTGCAGCAGCTGCACCGAGCCGCCGAGCATGCCGGTGGTGGTGTCGTTGCCGCCGGTCACCATCGTGAACGTGAACGCGAGTATCGACAGCACCCCGGCGATGTCGCCGTCGGCGCCGACGCCGGCCGACACCAGATGCGAGACGGTGTCGTCGCGATCTTCCGAGGGCTCGGTCTGCCGCCGTTCGATCAGCACGGTGAAGTACGCCATCATCTCGCCGACCGCATCACCGGCGGTGCCCAGGGCACCGGTGATCCCGCCCTCGGCGGTGCTGGCAGCCACGATCGCGTCGGTCCAGCCGTCGAACTTGTCGCGGTCTTCCTCGGGGACACCGAGATAGTGCGCGACGACCATCGACGGCAGCGGTTTGAACAACTCGGCGACGATGTCGCCGCCGCCGTTGGCTCGGATGCGTTCGATTCGCTCGATGACGAACTCGCGCACCTTGGGTTCGACCGCCTCGACCTGCCGCGGGGTGAACCCGCGCGCCACCAGCTTGCGGAACTGGGTGTGCATCGGCGGATCCTGCATGACCATCGGAGGGTTGTCGGCCAGTCCGATCAGTTCGAGTTCGCCGTAGTTGACCGTCAGCCCCTGCGCCGACGAGAACGTCTCGTGGTCCCGCGCGGCCGCCCAGATGTCGGCGTGCCGGGACAGCACGTAGTAGTCGCGGGGGTGAGCCCCCGATGTGCCGGAGTCGGGCCTGCCCTCGGGCACGACGTGGTGCACGGGATCGTGATCGCGCAGCGCCGTGTACATCGCCCACGGGGCAGCCCAGGTGTCGGCGGTGGCGAGCTGGAAACGAACCGGCGACTCATGAGACAGAGTAGCTGTCATGTCTCATTGGTATGACACTACATGGGACTGTGTCAATAGCTCCTGGCGATTCGGGCGGATTTCGTCACGCTCACCGTGACCAACTGCGCCGCAATCGCTATAGGCCGGCGCCGGGGTTGAGGATGTTGTCGGGGTCCAGCGCGGCCTTGACGCGACGGTTGAGTTCCATCGCCTCCGGCCCGAGTTGACCGGCGAGCCAGGGCCGTTTGAGCCGCCCGACACCGTGTTCACCGGTGATCGTGCCGCCGAGGCCGACGGCGAGGTCCATGATCTCGCCGAACGCCGCGTGCGCGTGTTCGGTCATCTCGGCATCAGCGGGGTCGTACACGATCAGCGGATGGGTGTTGCCGTCGCCGGCGTGGGCGATCACCGAGATCATCAGGTCGTGGTTCGCGGCGATCTTGCTCACCCCGGCCACCAGGTCGGCCAGCGCGGGCAGCGGTACGCCGACATCTTCGAGCAACAGCGAACCCTTGGCCTCCACGGCGGGAATCGCGAACCGCCGGGCGGCGACGAACGCCTCACCCTCCTGCGGATCCGATGTCGAAAACACTTCTCTGGCAGCATGTTCGGTGAAGATCTGAGCCATGAACTCCGCGTCGGCGGCACCCGAGGGCCCGCGGTCGTCGCTGGCGGCGACCATCATCGCGGCCGCACTGCGATCCAGGCCCATCCGCAGCTTGTCCTCGACGGCGTTGATGGCCGTCGAATCCATGAACTCCATCATCGACGGCCGGATCCTGGCGGTGATGGCGACGACGGCGTTGGCCGCGGCTTCCACCGAGTCGAACGTGGCCACCACCGTGCATGCGGTGTTCTGCGCAGGCAACAGCTTGAGCGTGACCTCGGTGACGACGCCCAGCGTGCCCTCGCTGCCGACGAACAGCTTGGTCAACGGCAAGCCCGCGACGTCCTTGAGCCGCGGCCCGCCCAACCGCACCGCGGTGCCGTCGGCCAGCACCACCTGCAACCCGAGCACGTAATCGGTGGTGACGCCGTACTTCACACAACACAGCCCACCGGCGTTGGTCGCGATGTTGCCGCCGATGCTGCAGATCTGAAACGACGACGGGTCCGGCGGGTACCACAGCCCGTGCTCGGCGACCGCCTGCTTGACCTCGGCGTTGAGCAGCCCCGGTTGCACGACGGCCGTGCGAGTGACCGGGTCGACGGCGATATCACGCATTTTCTCGGTCGACAGCACGATCGCCCCTTCCAGTGCCGTCGCCCCGCCGGAGAGCCCGGTGCCCATCCCGCGAGGCACGACGGCGATCTTGTGCTTGGTGGCCCAGCGCAGCGTCGCCTGCACATCTTCGGTGCTGCGCGGACGCACCACGGCCAGCGGCGTTCCCGCGCTCGGATCGAACGCGCGGTCGTGCCGATACGACGCCAGGATGTCGGGATCGGTGACGACCATGCCTTCCGAACCCTCGGGCGTTTGGGTGATCAACTCGTCTAGGGCAAACTTCACACGGCAATCCTACGAGAGCTCGCGAAATCCGAACGCCGCCAACCGACCAGAGGTTGTACTCGCGCCGTGATCAGCGGGAATCCGCTGGCAGGGCGCGACGGCGAGTTGACTGCGATTCGTCGGGCGCTCGGCGGGGGTGGCAACACAGCCGGCGTCGTGATCGTCGGGTCTGCAGGCGTGGGCAAGACCCGGCTGGCCCGCGAGGTGCTGACCCGAGCAGAGAGCGCCGGTGGGCGCACCAACTGGATCGTCGGAACGGAGTCCGCGCGGGCGCTGCCACTGGGCGCGTTCACCGCCGTGTTGGGCGATTCGATGGCCGATCCCATGCCCAATGTGCGACGCGTGATCAATTCCTTTGTCGCCCTACAGCGTCGGGGCCCGGTGCTGATCGGTGTCGGTGACGCCCATCTCCTGGACGGATTGTCCGCGCACGTCGTGCACCAGCTCGCGCAGAGCCGCGACGCCCGTCTGGTGGTGACCGTGCGTTCCGGCGCCGACGAGCCCGACGCCGTCACCGCGCTGTGGAAGGACGGCCTGCTGACCCGCCTGGACCTGGAACCGTTATCGGCAGCGCCGACCCGCGCCATGATCGACGACGTGCTGAGCGGCGCCGTCGACGCGGGCGGCGCCCGCCGGTTGCAGAAACTCACCGACGGTAACGCCCTGTTTCTGCAGCAGCTCGTCAAGGACCAGGTGGCCGCGGGACGGATGCGGTGCATGCATGCGGGGTGTGGATGTGGGACGACGACGACGTCGCAGTGTGAGCCGCCGGCCGTCAACGTGCTGTGCGATCTGGTGCGCCGCGCTGCTGGCGCTCGACTCCGATCTGTCCCCCGGACCCGCAGCTGTACCTGCAGTCCGCGCGTTAGGCGATGACGCTTCTGGACCTCGACTTCGCCGAGCGTTTCGCCACGGCGGCCGCGGCGGCCGACGCACCCGAGGCTCCCGCGATCGAGGCGTGCGTAGACGCGGTCTCGGCCCGCTGTGACATCGCAGAGGAAAAGGCCAGGGCCGCACTGGATTCCGGTTTACTAACCGACTTTCACGCGATGATGGCGGCCGTAGCGCTGGCCACGGCGCTTGGCGCGTTGGGGCGCGCCGAGGAACTGACGACGGTGGCAGACGCGGCGCTGGACCGTGCCACGACCCGTTTCAGGCGTCGCACATGCGGTTCTGGTTCGCCAGCGTGTACGCGCGCGCCTGCCGCCTGGCCGGACGGGTCGGTGAATGCGACGCGACGGTGCAGCGGCTCGCCGAATCCGCGACCGAAATCCCCAGCCTTGCCTACGCGAACCTGGCGTCGCTGTTGGGCAATTTTGAGCCGATGCGCGGAAACGCCAAGGCCGCGGTGAAGCTTATGCACGAGGCCCTCGCCAGTGTCGAAAGGCATGGTGTGACAACGGGTCTGCGACCGGGCACATACTTTGCTTTAGCCGAGGGGCACGCGAAGCTCGGTGCGGCCGAAGCGGCCAGCGCGGCGGTGGCCGGCGCTCAGTCGTGCGTTCCATCCGACTATGTTCATGCAGACAGCGCTGAGCATCGCGACCGTGGGGTCAGCGGCACGCCAAGCCCGTGAGCGCCGGCAGCCCACGCACGAAGTCGCCTGCCTGCAGGCCGCGGCGCAGTGGGGCGACGCCACATGGGCAAGCCGGTCACGTGAGCTGGCCGACGAGTTGGCGTTACCCCTTGCCAGTGCCGTTGCCCGGCATACGGAATCGTTGGCCGCAGATGACGGGGAAGGGTTGATGGCGGCATCCAACGAATACCTTGCGCTTGGACCGGGCCACCGCCGCCGACGCGGCTGCCCAGGCCGCGGTCGCCTTCACGCGCGGTCAACAGCGCAAGCGCGGGCTCTATGCCGCGGCGGTGGCCGAGGAACTCAGCGACGCCTGCGGGGGGCTCTGCACCCCCGCGCTGCGGGGCCCCGCCAGCCAGCCGCTGACCGGGCGGCAACGCGAAGTCGTCGAGTTGGTGGTGGCGGGCCTGTCGAACCGTGAGATCGCCGAGCGGCTGGTGATGTCGGTGCGCGCGAGCACCCGCGCGGAGTTGGCCGCGATCGCGCGGAAGGGCCCGTCGGCCGGACGTCAAGTCGCTGGCTAGCGCGGCTCGTCGCTACCGGGTACGGCCTCTTCCAACAGCGTTTCTACCGCACCGGCAAGGTAGGCCGCCGCGTAGTGACCGTCGCCGCGGCGCCGTTGATTCTTGAAGTAGTCGAGTTCTCTACGCAGGTCATCGAGCGTTTCATCGCTCACCCTCGCCATGAATCCTCCACGCATACCCAGTAGATCCCGGTGGCCGCCCCCACCGGGCCACCTATGGAGGTAACCATGAATTCGGCGAAACGTGTTGAAAATGAGCGTAGTTCTCACGCCAACTGCCCAACAACACCAATGTGTTTCAGCGGAAACGCTCACTGGTCCACGCGCTCGGTGGCGGCCCGCGGTGCGCGGTCCAGCTCGCGCAGCGTCGGCAGGAAGATCGCGACGACCCCGAGCAGCACGATCGGCAGCGACAAGGCCAGAAACGTCGTCTGCAGCCCGGCGGCATCGGCCAACGGGCCGGCGACGATCAACCCCAGTGGGCCGGCGGCATAGGCGAGCGACCCCATCACCCCGACCACCCGGCCGCGCAGATGCCGTGGTGCGCGGGTCTGCATGACGAAGTTGTAGATCGGTTGGATCGGTCCGTAGGCGAAGCCGGCGAGCGCGGACAGCAGCAGGATCACCGGCAACGGTGGTAGGAACGCGATCAACGACATCGCGATGCCCAGCGTCAGCACGGCGGTCAGCATCGTGACCCGTCGGCTCATGAACTTCGATGTCACCGCGTAGCCCAGGGCGCCGACCAGACCGCCGATACTCAGCGCCATCAACACCCACCCGAGCTGTGCCGGCTCGTCGCGGTCGGTGAAGTACTTCGGAAACAGCACGCTCTCCATCGGCATGTACAGCCCGAACACCGCGAGATCGATCAGCGCCAGCAGCCGCAGCACCCGCAGGTTCCATACGAAACGCAGCCCCTCGACTACGCCGTCCCAGACGCCTTCGGGTAGCTCACCGCGGTCCGGCTTGCCCGCACCCTCCAACCGGAGCGCCGCCATCGCCAGGATCGACAGCACGAACACCGCGGCGGTCACCCACATCGTGTTCACCCCACCGATGGTGGCGATCAGCAGCCCGCCGATCCCCGGGCCGACTATGTAGGCGAGGTTGAACACCGCCTCGTAGGCACTGTTGGCCCGGTCCAGGGTCCACTCGGCACGTTCGGCGGCTTCGGGCAGCATGGTCTCGCGTGCCGTCATGCCCGACGGGTCGAAGAACGCGCCCAGCGCCGCCAGGCCGGCCAGCACCGCGACGTTGAGCGCCTCGACGCCGAACGTCAACGCCAGCACCGGCACCGCCGCCACCGACAGCGCAGAGAGCGCGTCGGAGATCATCGACACCCGTCGACGACCCAGGTAGTCGACCGCCGCGCCAGCGATGATCGTCGCCACCAGCAACGGCAGCGACCCCGCCATGGCGACAATCGATGCGTCCACCGCAGACCCGTTGCGCTGCAGGACAAGCCATGGGAACGCGATAAGGGAGATGCCGTTGCCCGCGCCGGCCGTCAAGGCGGAGAACAGAATCAGCACCATCGGTCCGCGCTTGCTGTTCACCAGAGTATCTAACATCGCACAGGGCCGGTCGGCACCTGATTTTGCCGCCCGTGCACAGTGGTGTTGTGAAGTTGGCCCATCCGCGTACTGGAAAGCTCTTCGATTCCCCGGTGCCACCCGGTAGCGGTTGGCCCGGTGACACGGCGACCCCGGACACCGCGGTGGCTACGACGGCTGCTCAGGTGGCGTCGATGGCGGTCGCCGCGCAGACCATCGAGGAGTTGGACGCCGCGATGTCGGTGTGCCGTGCCTGTCCACGGCTGGTGCAGTGGCGCGAAGAGGTGGCTGTGCTGAAGCGGAAATCCTTCGCGGGCGAACCCTATTGGGGGCGTCCCATACCGGGGCTGGGGGCAAAGCGGCCGCGGGTGATGATCGTCGGGCTGGCGCCCGCGGCGCACGGCGCGAACCGCACCGGCCGGGTCTTCACGGGCGACCGCTCCGGGGATTTCCTCATCGCCGCGATGCACCGCACCGGGCTGGCCAATCAGGCGCTGTGCGTGGACGCGGCGGACGGGTTGCGGCTCAACGAGACCCGGGTAGCCGCTGCGGTCCGATGTGCGCCTCCGGGTAACGCGCCGACGCCTGCTGAACGGGCCACCTGTGCGCCGTGGCTCGATGCCGAATGGCGGCTCACATCCCCGACCGTGCGGGTGATCATCGCGCTGGGTGGGTTCGCATGGCGAGCAGCACTACAGATGGTGCGCACCGGAGGGGGAACGGTGGCCAAGCCCGCGCCCCAATTCGGCCACGGCGCAACGGCGAAGCTGGGCGACCTCACGCTGATCGGCTGCTATCACCCGAGCCAGCAGAACACGTTCACCGGCAAGCTCACCGCGCCGATGCTCGACGACGTGTTCCGGCAGGCCGCCGCTCTAGCATCCGTCGGATAGTCGCGAACTGCGCGTCGGCCAGCCCGCCCAGCTCGGTCTGCGCGATCTCCTCGTAGCGGGCCACCGTCCATTCGTCGAACACCTGCAGAACCCGAAACACCAGCGCGATTTGCAGCGCTTCGGGCAGGTCGTCGCGCACCGCGCCGGACCGCCGCCCGACATGCAGCACCTCGGCCACCCAGGTGTGCACCGCGGCCAGGGTGTCGTTCACGGCGGCCTTCGCCGCAGCGGGAGCTTCGCCGTAGAACATCCGGCCCAACGTCAGGAACTCCTGTTGGCCTTGGGAGAGGTCGACCAACTCGGCGAAGAACTTCTCGAGCTGCTCCCAGAATGTGTCCCCGCGAAATTGTTCTGGATGGGGAACAGCGATATTTGCGCCGACCGAATCGACTAATTCACCGACGACGAAATCGAATAGCTCAGCTTTTGACGAAAATACGTAGTAGAACGAACTCTTGCTCATCGCGCAGCGTTCGATGATGCGGTTCAGCGACGCGTCTTCGTAACCAGCCAAGGCGAATTCGGCTGCAGCCACGTCGACGAGACGCCGGCGTCGCTCCGGTGGCATGCGCTTGAGTCGGCTGGCGGTCACACCTAATCCTAACTGAGTGGACCGGATGGTCCAGTCAATGGTAGCGTGGGAATATGTTCAGTCCGACCACCCTCGAAAAACAATATGCTCAAGCCGCCGGGGACACGCTGCGCGTGCTCGTCGTCGGCGCGGGCATCGCCGGCCTGACCGCCGCGCAACTGCTGCGCCGCGACGGCCACCAGCCGGTGCTCATCGAGCGGGGTGACCAGGGCTCGTCGGCCGGCTACATGCTGGCGCTGATGCCCATGGTCGACGTTGTGCTCGACGATCTGGGGGTACACGAGCGCTACCGGGCGGCCAGCACGCCGCTGAAGCGCTACGCCGTGCACGGGCACACCGGACGCAAGCTGCGGGAGGATTCGATGTCGGCGATCCTCGAGAGGTTCGGCGACTATCGGGGCATCGCCCGCGGTGTGCTCATCGACGTGCTGTCCGGCGACGGGTGCCCGGTCACCTTCGGCTCCACGGTCATCGAGCTGACGGAGAAATCCGAAAACGTCGAGGTGTCGGTGCGCACCCCTGAGGGCACCCACCGGCTGGCCTTCGATTTCGTCATCATCGCCGACGGAATGCATTCGGAGACCAGGGGATTGGTACTTCCTCCGCAGTCGACGGCGGTGGTCGACACCGGATGGGGTGGCTGGGTGGTTTGGGCTCCGAGCAACGACCCGGCCGGTGACCCAGACCTCGGCGAAGAGTGGTGGGGCGCAGGATTTTTCGCCGCCCTGTACCCCGTCAAAGACGAAGTCGGCGTGTTCGTCGGCGGCCCGCGCGCCGATACGGCGGCGGGACCGGCCGCTTTCGTTGCGCAAATCCGCCGCCAGCTCGACGAGATCAGCCCACGGCTGCAGCGTGCACTGCAGGCGGTGCTCGACGATCCCGAACCGTACTACTGGGCGTTGACCGACTGTCGGGCGCCGACGTGGGCCACCGGGCGCACGGTGCTGCTCGGCGACGCCGCCGCAGGGTTTTTACCCACCGCCGGGATCGGAGCGGGTATGGCGATGGAGTCGGCGTGGACGCTGTGCCAACTGCTGCGCCAGTGCGACGACATCGACCTGGCGGACCTGCTGCGCGGCTACGAACGCGTCCAGCGTCCACGCGTCGAGGCCGCCCAAGACAACTCGCGCCGCCTGGCCTCGCTGATGTTTCGCCGCAGCAGGCTGTTGGCGGTGGCTCGTGAGGTGGCGATGCGCTTCGTCCGCGTGGAACGGGCACTTCGTCCGATCCAGCGGTTGCTGCAGGAGCAACCCGATGCGCACGCGCTGTTCAGGGCGGCCAGGGAACGTATAGGTGCGTCATCGCGTTGACGTAAGCATGCGGCTTTCTGTTCTTGACCTCGTACCGGTTCGTACCGATCAGTCGACCGCTGCTGCGTTGGCGGCGTCCACGCAGCTGGTGCAGACTGCCGACGGCCTCGGCTACACGCGTTTCTGGGTCGCAGAGCACCACAACATGCCGTCGGTCGCGGCGACCAGCCCGCCGGTGCTGATCGCGCACCTGGCTGCCCACACGACACATATCCGGGTGGGCTCGGGTGGTGTGATGCTGCCCAACCACGCACCGCTTGCCGTGGCCGAGCAGTTCGCGTTGTTGGAGGCCGCCCATCCCGGGCGCATCGACCTGGGTATCGGCCGGGCACCCGGTTCGGACCCGGTGACCTCCTGGGCCCTGCGCAACGCCGCCGGTCGCGATGATCGCGACATCGAAGCGTTCCCTGACTATCTCGACGATCTCGTCGCGCTGATGGGTCAGCGCGGCGTGCGGGTACCGATCCCCAACGAGCGCTACATCCTCAAGGCCACCCCGGCCGCGGTGACGGTGCCGAAACTGTGGCTGCTGGGCTCGTCGATGTACTCGGCGCACCTGGCCGCGGTCAAGGGGTTGCCGTACGTGTTCGCCCACCATTTCTCCGGTAAGGGCACCGCCGAGGCGCTCGAGGCGTACCGATCGAGGTTCCGCCCCAGCGATCACACTCCTGAACCGGTGACCTTCCTGACCGTCAACGCGGTGGTGGCTGAAACGCCGGAGGAGGCAAGGGCTTTGATGTTGCCGAACCTGCACATGATGGCGCAGCTTCGCACGGGCCAACCCCTCGGTCCGCTTGAGATCGTCGAGGACGCCGAAGCGGCGACGTTGACGCCGCACGCGCAGCGGATCGCCGAAGACGCCTTACAGCGTGCGGTCGTCGGCACCCCGGCGCAAGCAGCCGAGCAGATGCGCGCCTTGGCCGCCGAGTTCGACGTCGACGAGATCATGGTCAACCCGGTCGCCTCCGCGCGACGCGGCACCGACCCGGCCACCGCGCCCGCGCGCGACAAGACGTTGGAACTGCTCGCCAAAGAACTGTTCTGACACCAGGCATCGACTCTGCGGTGAGGGCGTGAATGCCGCGGAATTTGCGCCCTGTGTGCAGAGTCAACCTCGAGGCGTCAGAACGACGACGGGAATCTGGCGCGACGTCCGCTTCTGGTAGTTCTGGTAGCGGTCGGCGTTGTTCTCGTTGACGATGCGCCACAGCCGCGGGTAGTCGGGATCGTCGGCAAGCACCGGCTTGGCCGTCACCGCGAACCGCTTGGGCCCGACGTTGATCTCGACGTTCGGGTCGGCCTTCAGATTGTGGTACCAGCCCGGGGATTTGGGATCCCCACCCTTGGACGCGACAACGAGGTAACTGTCACCGTCCTTGGCGTAGGTCAACGAGTTGGTGCGCTGGATCCCGGTCTTGGCGCCGACGGTGTGCAGCAGCAGGTTGGGCGGGGTACCGGGCAGGATGCGGTGCCCGATGCGGCCGTTGGTCCTTTTGTAGATCTTGTCGTGCAGCCTCAGCATCGGCAGGCCGATGTATCGCTCCCACAGGGGCATGCTCATGTGCTCAGTCTTGCGCAGCCTCGTCGAGTTGCGCCAGTGCCTCCCGCAGCAGCCGTCCGCTCTCCTCACGGTCGGGATCGTGGCGCAGCAGCATGCCCTTGGCAAAGGAGAGCTTGTCGCCGGAGCGACGCGGCAACACGTGCAGGTGAATGTGGAACACGGTTTGGAACGCGGCCTTTCCGTCGTTGATCACGACGTTGTTGCCGTCGGCGTGCAGCCCGGAGTTTCGGGCGGCCCGCGCGATGCGTTGGCCGAGCTTGACCATCGCCGCGACGGTCTCCGGCGGGGTGTCGGTCAGATCGACCGTGTGACGCTTGGGAATGACCAGCGTATGACCCCGGGTGAACGGTCGGATGTCGAGCACGGCGAGGTAGCCGTCGTCCTCGTAGATCCGGATGGCCGGGGCCTCACCGGCGACGATCTGGCAGAACACACAAGACATTCCGCCACGTTAGCGGTTATGTGTTCGCCGTTGCCCACTCGGCCAGCCGGCGGTCGCGTTCCTCGGGTGAGACGTCCTCGACCCGAGTCATCACCGTCCAGCGCTGGCCGAATGGGTCGAGGATCGACGCGAACCGGTCACCGGTGACGAAGGTCTGCGCGGGCTCACGAACGGTGGCGCCCGCGCGCTCGGCCTTGACGACGACAGCGTCGACGTCTGGGCAATACAGCGCGAGGCAATGGGTGGCCGCGGCGCTGGGATCGGGTGCGGCGATGTCATAGGCCTGCGCGGGGTCACCGAGCTGGAGCCGGCCGTTGCCGAAATCCAGTTCGGCGTGCACCACGCCGTCGGGGCCGTCCATCCGGTCGACGACCGTCGCGCCGAACACCGACACGTAGAAGTCGATGGCGTCCGCCGCGCCGTCGACGCACAGGAACGGGGTCAGGCTGGTGTATCCCTCAGGAATCGGTTTCACGCTCATGTCGGCAAGTCTCGTAGCCTGACACGCATGGGTGCTTGGAAAAATGCGACAACCGGTGCGCCCATGCGCGGCGTGGTCGGCCGGGCGCACACCGCGTCGACGTTCGACCTGGACAAGTGGGCTCCGTCCGATGCGACGGCCCGGTTCGTCGAATACTTCTGGTCGGTGCAGTGGGACCTTCGTGACCAAGAGCCGTTCGACAGCACGGTGATCACCTTTCCTTCGATGCACATCACCCACGAGTGGGGAGATGACAGCCCACGGCACGGCTTCTCGTTACCGAACACGTTGGTGCACGGCGTGGTCGAACGGGTCTTTCACACGACGATCGCCGCGCGCGGCACCGTCGTCGGCGCGCGGTTCTTGCCCGGCGGGTTCGCCGCCCGGTTCGGCCGCGACGCCGCCGAGTTCACCGGCCGCATAGCGCCGGTCGACGCCGAGTTGTTCGACGAGCCAATCGATCTCGACGATGAAATCGGCGCGGCATCGAAAGGTCTGGACAATGCGATCGGTGCGTATGACGGACCGCTGAACCCCACGTACCAAGCCGTGACCGCGTTGCTCGACCGGATCCGTGACGACGGTCAGCTACACCGCGTAGAGCAGGTGATGCAGCTTTCCCCGTGGAGCCCCCGAACGACGCAGCGCATCGTCCGCCGTTATGTCGGAGTGCCCGTCAAGTGGGTGTTGTGCCGCTACCGGCTGCAGCACGCCGTGCTGGCGATTGAAAGCCACGCCGACGTGGACTTCGCCGACCTCGCGGCTCGCCTCGGCTGGTACGACCAAGCCCATTTCATCAACGACTTTCGCGCCATGCTGGGTTGCACACCCGGCGAATACGCCACCCGTTACGGGGCCTGAGCCGCTACGCTGCCGCGGATGGACACCCGTGAGCTCGCTTTCGCAGGTGCCGCCGAACAAGCCAGGCGACTGGCGGCGGGCACGATCACCGCTCCGGAGTTGCTGGAGCGCTACCTGAACCGCATCACGCAGCTCGACCCACTGCTGAGGACCTATCGCGTCGTCCTCGCCGACTCGGCACGCCAGGAAGCCGGTGTCGCGCAGGATCGGCTCAACGCGGGGGAGCGGCTTCCGCTGCTTGGCGTGCCGATCGCCATCAAGGACGATGTCGATGTCGCCGGCGCGACGACGACGTACGGCAGCGCGGCCCACGGCCCCGCGCGTACCAGGGACGCCGAGGTGGTGCGAAGGTTGCGTGACGCGGGCGCGGTGATCATCGGCAAGACCGCGGTGCCCGAGATGACGATCTGGCCGTTCACCGAGACCATTACGTACGGCGCGACGCGCAATCCGTGGAACACCGACTACACCCCGGGTGGTAGCAGCGGAGGCAGCGGCGCGGCGGTCGCGGCGGGCCTGACGGCGATGGCGCTGGGATCCGACGGCATGGGGTCGATCCGCATCCCCTCGACGTGGTGTGGATTGTTCGGCATCAAACCCCAGCGGGATCGGGTGCCGATGGCGCCGCACGACGATGCGTGGAACGGGTTGAGCGTCAACGGGCCGATCGCCAGAACCGTCGAGGATGCCGCGCTGTTCCTTGACGTGGCGGCCGGCGAATCGGGGTTCGTCGCTGCGGTAGGCAAGGAGCCGGGTCGGCTGCGGATTGCGTTGAGCACCAAGGTTCCACCGCCGTTGGTCGCACCGATCGGCAAGGCGCAGCGGGCCGCCGTGCACGAGGCTGGTGCGCTGTTGCGCGAGCTCGGCCACGACGTGATCGTCGCGGATCCGCACTATCCGCGCACGGCGGTGGCCCACGCGTTGGCCCGCTACTTCAAAGGCGTCTACGACGACGTGCAGACGCTTCCGCACCCCGAGCTGCTCGAAGCGCGCACCCGGGCGTTCGCCAGGGTCGGCGGCCTGATCTCCGATCAGCGGATGCGTCGTATCCGCGGCACGGAAAGCCAACTCGCCGAACATGTCCAGTCGATCTTTGACGATGTCGACGTTGTCCTCACGCCCGGCACCGCGACCGGACCGTCGCGCATCGGCGCCTACCAACGCCGAGGAGCGATGTCGACCCTGACCCTGGTGGCCGCACGCGTACCGTTTCAGGCGATCTTCAACGTGACGGGACAGCCCGCGGCCGTCGTGCCGTGGGATGTGGACGGCGCCGGTGTGCCGACGTCGATTCAGTTGGTCGGCCGCGCGTTCGACGAGACCACGCTGCTGTCGCTGAGCGCACAGATCGAGAAGGCGCGGCCGTGGGCGCACCGCCGCCCGCCGGTGTCCTGACCCCAATTTTTCGCGAGCGTGCGTGTTCCCCGCGCTTCGCGGTGGGCCCAGCGGGCCGACACGCCGTCAAAATGCGCGAGTTTGCCGCACGCTCGCCGCAGCTAGCCGCGGATGACCGAACGCCAGGCCGCCAGTTTGTCTTCGAAGCGCATCGTCTGCGCGGGGCTGGTCGACGGCAGCCGGTGATTCCGCAGAGCCGGTGCGGCGCCGACGAGACGGTGGTAGTTCTTCTCCGCTGCCGCTCCGTTGAACAGCACCCGGGCGATACCCGGATACTCGGCGAACAGCTTCTGAAAATCGTTGGGCACCATGCTGTTCCGTTCCACCGCGGAATCGAGGCTGCCGACCCGCCAGCAAGACCGCAGCACATCCCACACCGCTATCCCGTGCGCGGTCAGCGCGGCGATCCGCTCGTCGTACGGATCGTCGGCGCCGAATCCGAAAATCTCACCGCTGATCCGCCAGAACGCGTTGCGCGGGTTGCCGTAGTACTGCTGCACGGCCAACGACATCGCGCTCGGCATGTTGCCGAGGATCAGCGTGTGCGCGCCCTCCGCGATGATCGGTGGGAACCCGTGCAGCAGCAGCGTGGCCATGAGTCGAATATGACACGGCGCCGGGGTATACGTTGGGCCGGTGGCCGATGATCTCGACATCGCGGCGTCCGGGCTGCTCGATGGCCTCGACGGCGACGCCCGCACCGAACGCGCCGAGCTGATCGAATGGCTGTCGGGCCAGGGTTTCACCGTCGAGCAGATCCGGGGCGAGGTCTCGCCGATGCTGCTGCCGGCAGGCCGTCTCGTCGGCAACGACGGCGTGCACGTCTCGGCGCGACAGATCTGCGAAGAAACCGGTATCGACCTGGAACTGCTGGAGGCCTTGCAGTCCGCCCTGGGGCTGCCCCGCGCCGATGACCCCGATGCCGTCGTGCATCTGCGCGCCGACAGCGAAGCGGCTGTGCGCGCGAAGGTCTTCCTGGACATGGGGTTGAGCCGAGAGCAGGTGGTCTCGGTGGCCAGGGTGCTCGGCCACGGCCTCGCGCAGACCGCCGAAGCCATGCGTGAAGTCGTGCTCGAGGCGGTGATCACCCCCGGCGCCACCGAACTGCAGCTCGCGCAGGCCTACGAGAGCCTGGTGCGGCAGGTCTCGCCGCTGTTGGGCCCGCTGTGCGACGACGTGCTGCACATCCAGCTGCGGCACACGTTGGAAACCGAGGCCGTCAGCACCGCTGAACGCGCCGCAGGCGCATTGCCCGGTGCACGCACGATCGCCGTGATGTTCGCCGACCTCGTCGGTTTCACCCGCCTCGGCGAGGCGGTGCCGCCGGAGGAACTGGAAACCCTGGCCAGCCGGCTGGCCAACCTGACCCGCGACGCGGTCACACCGCCGGTCCGGTTCGTCAAGACCATCGGGGACGCGGTGATGCTGGTCAGCACCGATCCGGTGGCGTTGCTCGACACGGCGCTCGAACTGCTTGCCGCAGCGGACAAGTACGAGGACTTCCCGGCACTGCGCATCGGCCTCGCGCTTGGCTCTGCCGTCAGCAGGGCCGGCGACTGGTTCGGTAGCCCGGTGAACGTGGCCAGTCGCGTGACGAGCGTGGCACGCCCGGACTCCGTGCTTGTCGCCGAGAGCGCGCGCGACGTGATCGGCTCGGCCGACGGGTTCGCATGGTCATTCGCGGGTGCGCGTCGGCTCAAGGGCGTCAAGGGCGACGTCAAGCTGTTCCGGGCCCGACGAGAAGCCGGCTGACATACCATCCACACATGATCCGAGCGGCCACGGCTCTTTGGGTATCGACCGTCGCGCTGGCCGGTATGGCGAGCGCAGCCACCGCGCACGCGCAACCACCACCGCTGCCGGGACCGTGCAACTTCACGCTGTCACCCCCGCAGGTCGTGCAGGTGTCGGGCGCCGACATGGTCACGGCCACCGTGACCCCCGTCGGCTGTGCGGGCATGTTCGAGCCGAAGTTCGGTGTGGCGTGCCTGCACGTCCAAGGCGGTCCGGGCAAGTGCACACAGTCCAGGGGTGCCGGCACGGCGCAGGTGTACGAGCCGTATCAGCCTGGCACCACGTACGTCTCGTCGGGGCGGGGCTGTGGCGCGATGTTCGATTTCACCACCGACCCGAACTGCCTGTTGCTGGGCCCGGTTACCGCGACGCTGTGAAACCGCGCAGTCGCAGGCTGTTGCTGACCACGAAGACAGAGCTGAAAGCCATTGCGGCGCCTGCGATCATTGGGTTCAGTAGCCCGGCGGCGGCCAACGGCAGCGCGGCGACATTGTAGGCGAACGCCCAGAACAAGTTGCCTTTGATGGTTGCCAACGTCTTGCGCGACAGCCGGATCGCGTCGGGGACGGCACGCAGGTCATCGCGCACCAGCGTCAGGTCGCTGGCCTCGATGGCGACGTCGGTGCCGCTGCCCATCGCCAGACCCAGATCGGCCTGCGCCAGCGCCGCGGCGTCGTTGACGCCGTCGCCGACCATCGCCACGACCCTGCCGTCGGACTGCAGCCGTTTGACCGCATCGACCTTCTCGTGGGGCAGTACCTCCGCGATCACCTCGCCGATGCCGACCTGGTGCGCCACCGTCTCGGCGGCTGCCCGGTTGTCGCCGGTCAGCATCATCGGCGTCAGCCCGAGCGCGCGCAGTTCCGCGATGGCGTCGGCGGATGTGGACTTGACCGCATCGGCGACCACCAGCACGCCGCGTGCGGTGCCGTCCCATCCGACGACGACGGCGGTGCGCCCTTCCGCTTCCGCGCGCCGCACGGCCTGATCGAGCACATCGGAAACCGGGACCACCAACCGCTTCCTGCCGACCACGACGGTGTGTCCGTCGACCGCACCCTGCACGCCGAGACCGCGCAGGTTGGTGAACTCTTGCGCGACGGGCAGTTCACCGAGCTTGTCGCGTGCGGCGGTGGCGATCGCCTTGGCGATCGGATGTTCGGAGTTGTTCTCCAGCGCGCCCGCGAAGCGCAGCACCTGCTCGGGTTCCTCGCCGTCCGCAGCGATCACGTCGAGCAGCGTCATCAACCCGGTGGTGACCGTGCCGGTCTTGTCCAACACGATGGTGTCGATGCGCCGCGTGGACTCCAACACCTCAGGGCCCCTGATCAGAATGCCCAGCTGTGCGCCGCGGCCGGTACCGACCATGAGCGCTGTCGGCGTGGCCAGCCCCAGCGCACACGGGCACGCGATGATCAGTACTGCCACCGCAGCGGTGAACGCGGTTGCGGCTGATCCCGTTGTGACCAGCCAGGATCCGAGTGTCGCCAGCGACAACGCGATGACGATCGGCACGAAGACGCCCGAGATCCGGTCGGCCAGCCGCTGCACCCGGGCCTTTTCGTTCTGCGCATTTTCGACCAGCCGGGCCATCTGCGCCAGCTGGGTGTCGGAGCCGACCCGGTTGGCCCGCACCAACAGCCGGCCGTCGACGTTGATCGTCGCACCGATCACCTGATCGCCAGGACCGACGTCAACGGGCACCGACTCGCCCGTCAACATCGACGCGTCCACCGCCGAATCACCTTCGACGACAACACCGTCGGTGGCCACCTTCTCGCCCGGACGCACCACGAACTGGTCTCCAACCACCAATTGTTCGAGCGGAATGCGTTGTTCTGCACCGTTTCTGACGACAACGACGTCTTTGGCGCCCAGTTTCAGCAGCGCGCGAAGCGCCGCACCCGCCCGGCGCTTGGCTCGGGCTTCGAAATACCGCCCTGCCAAAACGAATGTCGTCACCCCGGCCGCCACCTCGAGATAGATATTGCCGCTGCCGTCGGACGGGCTGATCGTTAACTCGAAGGGGTGGGTCATGCCCGTAACACCCGCGGTGCCCCAGAACAGCGCGTAGATCGACCATCCGAACGCCGCCAGGGTGCCCATCGAGATCAGCGTGTCCATCGTCGCGGTGCGGTGCCGCAGATTGGCCCAGGCGGCCTGGTGGAAGGGCCACCCGCCCCAGACAACCACGGGCGCGGCCAGCGTCAGCGACAACCACTGCCAGTTCGGAAACTGCAGTGCAGGCACCATCGCCATCGCGATCACCGGAACCGTCAGCGCCAACGAGATCAGCAGCCGGCGTCGCAACGCCGCGGCTGGGTCTTCCTCCGCCGCGGCAGCGCGGTCCTCGGTGGCGGACAGATGCGCCTGGTAACCGGCCGCTTCGACCGTACGCACCAAGGACTCCGGTGCCACGTCGTCGTTGTAGGTGATGCGCGCTTTCTCGGTCGCGAAGTTAACGGTCGCACTCACGCCGTCAATTTTGTTGAGTTTCTTCTCGATCCGGTTGGCGCAGGACGCACACGTCATACCGTCGATCGACAGCTCGATCGTCGACATGTCAGCCGGCCAGCTGGTAGCCGGCTTCTTCGACGGCGCTCTGGATTACGCCGCGGTCGACCGGGGTATCGCTGTCGATGGTCACCGCGCCGCTTTCGACGTCAACGTCGACGGCTCGGACACCTGCGATCTCGCCGATCTCCTCACGGACCGACGCGGCGCAGTGGGCGCAGGTCATCCCGGTCACGGTGATGGTCGTCGTGCTCATGACTCCAGCGTACCCATACCCCCATGGGGTATGCAACCGAGGCCGGGGGGCCGCGGCTGCGACGTGCGTGGCAGCATCTGCGGTCATGCGTGTCCTGGTGCAACGGGTGGTTTCGGCCGCGGTGAAGGTCGACGGCGCGGTGGTCGGAGAGGTGTCGCGCCCCGGTGGGCAGAGCCTACTCGCGCTCGTCGGCGTCACCCACGACGACGACGCGGCCAAGTCCGCGCGACTCGCCGAAAAGCTATGGCAGCTAAGGATTCTCGACGACGAGAAGTCCGCATCTGACGTCGGTGCGCCGATCCTGGTCGTCAGCCAGTTCACGTTGTACGCCAACACCGCCAAGGGCAGGCGGCCCGCCTGGAACGCCGCGGCGCCCCGTCCCGTCGCCGAGCCGCTGGTGGACGCCTTCGCCGACGCCTTGCGGGCGCTCGGCGCGCAGGTTGCGACCGGCGTGTTCGGCGCGCACATGCGCGTCGAACTCGTCAACGACGGCCCGGTGACGCTGCTGCTCGAGTTGTGACTACTGGGCCGGCGTAACCGCGACGCCCTCCGAGGGCTGCACGATCACGAAACCCGGCCCGTAAAACGACACCTGCACGGCTTCGCCGGAGCCGCGGCCGATCAGCGCACCCGCCTTGAAGCTCATCTTCAGCTGCGTCTGCAGGTTTGCCGACCACGCCACCACCGCGTTGGTGTCGGCGAACGTCGGCGCCTCGGCGGCGTTGAGCACCACCGGCGGACCGTCGGTGGTCAGCGCCACCCAGCCGGTGCCGCGCAGCGTGGTGTTGAACAGCCCGCCCGTCGCGATGCTGCCGCCCTTCACCCGTTCGATGTTCCAGTCCAGGCTCGACGAGAACGCCAGTACGTTCTTTCCGCTGATCGACAGCCCGGAATTGGTGAGGTTCAGCAGGTGCACGTCGAACGCGCGGTCGGCGAGGAAGACGTCGCCCTGGCCTTGGCAGCGCATCAGCGGAAGGCCTTCGCCGGTCAACGCCTTCTTGAGGAACTTCGACGCCCCGCCGCCCTCGAACGCGAAGTCCACATTGCCCTGGTAGGCGACCATGGACCCCTGCCGGGCCATGAACGGCTCGCCGAGGCGTACGCGCAGCATCTTCGTGTTCTGGTTCGCGATCGCCTTGGCCTCTTTCTCGCTGAACCGGCCGTCGACGAGATCGCCTGAGATGCCCTCGAACTCACCGCCCGACGGTACGGCCTGCGCAGGCGTGCCCAACGGGGCCCGCCCGACCTGGCCTTGATGTGACACCTGATCGGTCCACCGCTGGCCGTCCCACCAGCGGTACTCGTAACGTCCCTCCGGGTCGGGACGCCAACTTGCGCTGTCGCGTGGTCCCGTCATGGCAACAAATCTAGGCACGCACTGGCATCCTGGTCACATGGCGAAGGAAATCGATCGGACCCGTGCCCGCGGCGCGCTCGCAGTGATCAAGCAGCACCCGGCGATGGTGCTGTTCGCGGTGTCACCGGTGCTCGTCGCGGTGGGACTGGTGTGGTGGCTGGTCAGCCCGGCGTTGGCCATCCTGCTGTTGATCGCCGCGGTGGCCGGCGGCGCCGCGGTCGTGCTGCGCCAGCGCAACTAATCTCGCGCGCCTTAGCCCGCGCGATTGCAAATCCGCTGCCTACTGGCACTTGTCCTGCGAATTTGCAGTTTCGCGGTAAGCAAAGCCGTACCACCAGCGATGTAACAGTGTAATCATGTAATCATGAGACATACTGTTCACGGCCGCCGCCGACCCGGCGGCTGGCAGCCGACACCGCAAGCCGACGCCAGCGAGGCACCCGGCTGGTTCGCCGGCCGACTACCGCAGGGCTGGTTCGACGGCGACCCGGCCGTCGTCGTCGACCGCGAGGAGGTCACCGTCATCGGGCGTCTGCCCGACGCCGAAGGCACCGAGACATCGGAGAGCGAGGCCCACGCGTCGGGCCGGGTGGCGCGGTTCCGCGAGGAAACTCGCTCCGAGCGCATGCGCATCGCCGACGAAGCCGAAGCGCGCTACGCGCGCAAGGTGGCCTGGGGCGTAGAGATCCGGGCCGGCGACGGGGAAACCTATGAACGGATTCTGTTCACCCGCCTCGCCGTACCGGTCATGACGCGGCTGCGGCAGCCCGAGCGTCAGGTGCTCGACACGCTGGTCGACGCCGGGGTGGCGCGCTCGCGCTCCGATGCGCTGGCGTGGTCCGTGCGGCTGGTCGGGGAGCATGCCGACGAATGGCTGGGCCAGCTGCGGGAGGCGATGCGCAACGTCGACGACCTGCGCGCCCAGGGACCGCAGCTCTAGACGCGTTCGACCCCGACATACGACGAACTCAACGGGGCGGTCTGTGACAGCGGGTCCACCGCCCCGCCGGCAATGAGCAGGTTGCGGTTGACTCCGTGCGACACCGGCTGCGCTCCACCGCGCGGGTCGAAAACCCGTGAGCCCCAGCCATGGTCGATGATGACGACGCCCTGGCGCGGGCAGTCGCTGAGCACCGCCTTCATTTCGACCGCGCCGACCGGTGAGAACACCCGCACCAGATCGCCGTCGGCGACACCGAGATCGGCGGCGTCCTTGGGATGGATGACGACGTCGTTGCCCTTACCGCCCGGATGCAGGCCGGGCACATCGTTGAGCCATGAGTTCATCGAATGGCGGTGGCGCCGGTTGGCCAGCTGGAACGGATAGCCCAGCGGCGCCTCGGGGGGCGGTGCGGCGAGCAACTCGCGGGCTCGCTCGACGAATTCCGGTGGCGCGGCGTGCACCTTCTTGTCGTCGGTACGCAGCGCCCTCCGGAAATGTCCGAACTCCCTTGGCCCCAACACCATTCCATGCGGGTGGGATATGACATCGCGCCATTTGATCCGGCGGCCGTTGAACTTACGGCCTGTCGCGACCACCAGCCGGTCGATCCAGTGCGGGCCGAACTCCAGCCTCGGCCGCCCGGTGATGGCGGCCAACCTGCGGGTCGCCTTGATGAAGCCGTTGAGCCCCTTGGCCCCAAACAGCGGCGCGTTCATCGCGATCGCGAGGTCGGTGAAGATGCGCCACTCCTCGCGCGCACCGGGTGGCGGCTGCACGGCCCGCTCCCCGTACTGCAGGTACGGCTCGTCGTGCATGTTGCTGGTGAACGCCAGCAAGTCGTCGCGTTCGAGCCAGTGCACCGCGGGCAGCAGCCAATGCGCATGGCGATGGCTCTCGCGCTGCACGAAATCGATGGCCACCAAAAGATCCAACTGCGCCAGCGCGTTGTCGAGGCGCGCCCCGTCGGGCCCGGACACCACCGGGTTGCCGCTGTTGATGACCAGGGCGCGAATCTGGCCGCGGCCGGCTGTGGTGATCTCATCGGGCAGTTCGGACAAGGCGTGCGCGCCGGCGACCATCTCGCGGCCGAGCAGCCGGCTGCGGTGCGGCTTGGCCTTGACCATGCCCGCCATCCGGAGGGCGTCGACGTAACCCGGTTCGTACCTGCGACCGCCGGGACGGTCCATCCGCCCGGTGATCACGTTGAGCACGTGGCCCAGCCACTCGGCGACGGTTCCGGTCCGGTGCATCGACACACCCGTTCGGGTCACCACCATTGCGCCGCGCGCGGCGGCGAACTCGCGTGCCACCTGCTCGATCTCCCGGCGGGACAGATCGCACCGCGCGGCCAGGTCGTCGAGATCGGCGTCGGCGACCAACGTTCGCAAATCGTCGAACCCGGTGGCGAGTTCAGCGCAATCCAGGCGATGCTCGAGGCCATCGTCGAGAATGACCTTGACCAGCGCCAACAGTAGCGCCCAGTCCTGGCCGGGCCGCACTGCCAGATGAACGTCGGCCTTCTCGACGCTCTCGGTGCGCAACGGATCGACGATCACGATCTTGGCGCCCTGCTTCTGGCGCGCCAGCGCACGACGCCATCCGTTCGGCACGGTTTCCAGCCAGTTCCACGCGCTCACCGCGGGGTTGGTGCCGACCAGCAGGAAGTAATCGCAGTTGTCGATGTCGGACACCGGCGCCATCAGGATCGACCCGTACATCGCTTCAGCCACCACGTGCATGGCGTTCTGGTCGACTGAGCCCACCGCATAACGGTTCTGGGTGCCGATCGCGTCAAGCCAGCCGTTCATGAAGATGACGTTCGACGACGAAAAGCCGGCCGGGTTGCCGTAGTAAACGGCGACGCTGTCCGGTCCGCCGGCGTCGATGAGCGCGTTCATCCTGGCGGCGATATCGGCGATGGCCTCTTCCCAGGTGGCCTCGACGTAGGTGTCGCCGACGCGGCGCATCGGGTTGAGGATCCGGCGCGGATGCTCGACGACCTGGTTGGCGGTGCGCCCCTTGGCGCAGAAGTCCCGCCACGAGTGCGGGTTCTGTTTGTCGGCCGCGATCTTGGTGATGCGGTTGTGATCGACCGTCACCTCTAGACCACACGACGCCAGGCAGTACCGGCAGAACGTGTACACCGTTTCGCTCATCGGATCGAGGTTACGACGACTACACCTGCGTCATGGCCCAATAAGCACCACGCTTAGCCAGTAACTCGGCGTGGCTGCCCCGTTCGACGATGCGGCCCGCATCCAACACCACGATCAGGTCCGCATCGCGTATCGTCGAGAGCCGGTGTGCGATAAGAAAACTCGTGCGGTCCCGGCGTAGCTCGGCCATCGCCTGCTGGATCAACAGCTCGGTGCGGGTATCCACCGAACTGGTCGCCTCGTCGAGAACCAGCAGTCGCGGTTGCGCCAGCACCGCCCTGGCGATGGTGATCAGCTGCTTTTCGCCCGCGCTGATGTTGCCGCCGTCGTCGCTGACCCGGGTCTGATATCCGTCGGGCAGCGTGTGGACGAACCGGTCCACGTGGGCGGCCTTGGCGGCCGCGATCACCTCGTCTTCACCTGCGTCAGGCCGGCCATAGGCGATGTTCTCGTAGATCGTGCCGCCGAACAGCCAGGTGTCCTGCAGCACCATTCCGATCCGGGACCGCAGCGAGGCTCGGCTCACCGTCGAAATGTCCACTCCGTCGACGAGGATGCGTCCGGCGTCGACTTCGTAGAACCGCATCAGCAGGTTCACCAGCGTCGTCTTGCCGGCGCCGGTCGGCCCGACGATCGCCACCGTGCTGCCCGGTTCGGCCACCAGTGATACGTCCTGGATCACCGGGACGCCGGGACGGTAGCCGAAGCTGACATTCTCGAACTCCACCCGCCCCTTCACAGCGCTGCGCGACCGGCCCTCGCCAGCCGGGGTCTCCTCCTCTGCGTCCAACAAATCGAAAACCCGTTCCGCGCTGGCGATGCCGGACTGCAGCGTGTTGTACATCCCAGCCACCTGGGTCAGCGGCTGGTTGAACTGGCGGACGTACTGGATGAACGCCTGAATGCTGCCGAGGGTTATCTGCCCGGTGGCCACCTGCAGACCGCCGACCACCGCGACGGCGACATAGCTGAGGTTGCCGATGAACGTGGTGGCGGGCCCGACGAGACCGGAGAAGAACTGCGCACCGACGCTGGCCCGATACACGTCGTCGTTGAACTCACCGAACTGTTCGGTGGCCTTGGCACGGTGACCGAAGGTCTTGACAATCGTGAAGCCGCTGTAGGTCTCCTCGATGTGGGCGTTGAGCCGCCCGGTGTTGGTCCACTGCGCAACGAACAACCGCTGCGACCGGCGCGCGATCGCCTTGGTGGCCCACAGCGACAACGGCACGGTCACCACCGTGAGCAGCGTCAGCAGCGGTGAGATCGTCAACATCATCACCAGCACCGCGAACACGGTCAGCACCGAGGTCATGAGCTGGCTGATGGTCATCGACAGCGACGTCTGGATGTTGTCGACGTCGTTGGTGACCCGGCTGAGCACCTCGCCGCGCTGACGGGAATCGAAGTAGGACAACGGCATCCGGTGCACCTTGTCCTCGACGTCAGAACGCAGCTTCACCATCGTCCGCTGCACCACAACGTTGAGGATCCGAAACTGCAGCCAGACCAACAGCGCAGCAATCAGATACAGGCCGAGGGCAAGGAGCAGGGTGCGGCCGACGGCGCCGAAGTCGACGCCACGACCCGGTACGACGTCCATACCGGAGAGCAGGTCGGCGTAGGTGTTGTCACCGCGGGCGCGCGCGGCATCGATCGCCTGCTGTTTGGTGAGCCCCGCAGGCAGTTGCCGTCCGATCACACCGTTGAACAACAAGTCGGTGGCGTGCCCGAGGATCCGCGGCCCGATCACGCTGATCGCGATGCCGCCGATACCCAACAGGATCACAGTCGTGGCCAGTGCGCGCTGCGGCGTCAGCCATTTCACCAGCCGGACAGCCGAACCGGTGAAGTCGCGCGACCGTTCGGTCGGGGCCTGCACCACACCGCGGATGGGCCGCGCCATCGGCCCGGTCATTGCGCACCCCCGACGCCGGCGCTCAGCGATTGTGAGTCGGCGAACTGCGCGTACTGCGCGCACTGGGTCAACAGCATCTCGTGGGTGCCGACGCCCACCACGCGGCCGTCGTCGACGACGACGATCTGATCGGCTTGGGCGACCGTCGAAATCCGCTGCGACACAAGGATGACCGTTGCGGCCGACGATACGTCACGCAATGCGGTCCGCACCCGCAGGTCGGTGTGTACATCGAGCGCCGAGAAGGCGTCGTCGAACAGATAGATCGCGGGCCGGCGGATGACCGCACGAGCGATGGCCAGCCGTTGCCGTTGCCCGCCGGAGAAGTTGATGCCGCCCTGGGCGACCCGCATCGACAGCCCGTCGGGGTGGGCGCGGACGAAGTCGTCGGCGGCGGCCACCCGCAGCGCTTCCCACATCTCGTCAACGGTGGCCACCTGGCCGGGCGACACGCCCAGTTGCAGGTTGTCGGCCACCGTGCCGGAGAACAGGTAGCCGCGCTGGGGCACAAGGCCGATCGTCGACCACAGCTGCTCGGGGTCGTAGTCGCGGACGTCGACGCCGTCGATGCGCACCGAACCCGACGTCACGTCATACAGCCGGCAGATCAGCGCCAGCAGCGTCGACTTGCCCGATCCGGTGGAGCCGACGACGGCCGTCGTCGTCCCCGGCTGCGCGATCAACGAAACATCCTGCAGCACCGGGCGTTCAGCCCCGGGATACTGAAACGTCGCTGACTGCAGCTGGATCTGGCCGCCGATCGCGGCCGGCCTTACCGGATGTGGCGGGCTGGTGATCTGTGGTTCGGTGGACAGCACCTCGGTGATTCGTTCGGCGCACACCGATGCCCGGGGAACGATGACGAGGATGAACGTCGCCAACAGCACCGCCATCAGAATCTGCATGAAGTAGGACAAGAACGCGATCAAGGCGCCGACCTGCATCTGTCCGGCATCGATGCGCAAGCCGCCGAACCAGATCAGCGCGACGCTGGAGACGTTGATGACCAGCGTCGTCACCGGCAACATCAGCGCTTGCCAGCGGCCCGCTTCCACCGCGGTGTCGGCCAACGCGTGGTTGGCTTCGGCGAAGCGGTTGCGTTCGAAGGCTTCCCGGGCGAACGCGCGGATCACCCGGATACCGGCGAGCTGGTCGCGCATCACCCGGTTGACGCCGTCGATCTGGCGCTGGATGCGCCGGAAGACCGGCAGCAGACGCGAGACGATCCAGTAGTTGGCCGCGGCCAGCACGGGCACGGCGACCGCCAGCAGCCACGACAGGCCGACGTCGAGGTGCATGGCCATGACGATGCCGCCGATGGACATGATCGGCGCGGTGATCAGCATGGTGCAGGTCAGCTGCACTAGCACCTGGATCTGTTGGACGTCGTTGGTGGTGCGGGTCAGCAGCGACGGCGCGCCGAAGCGTGCCGTCTCCTCGGCGGAAAAGCTCGTCACGTGGTGAAACATCGCCGAGCGCAGATCACGGCCGAACCCCATGCCCGCCCGCGACCCGAAGAACACCGCACCTACCGCGCAGAGCACCTGCAGGGCGGTGACGGCGAGCATCACCCCACCCAGTTCCACGATGGTGGCCAGATCGCCCTTGGCCACGCCCTCGTCGATGATGGCCGCGTTGACCGTGGGCAGGTACAACGAGGCCAGCGTGCTGATCACCTGAAGCAGCGCGACGGTAGCGAGCAGCCGCCGGTACGGCCGCGCATACTGTCGCAGCAGCGCCCACAACATCTGGCTACTGTCGCACACCGGTTGCGGTCACCGTCTGATGCGAAACACCTGGGCTTCCGTGAACGACGCAGGTCAATGGGGATGTCGGTGGTTGACCTGATGAGCTGCCGCTACAGTGCATGACGTGACCCCCACCACCCGCGCGAATCTTCTGCGGCTTGCTGTGGCGGCTGCGGTTATCAGCCCACTGGTCGCCTGCTCGGATTCAGAGCCCACCGGCCCTGAGGTGCCGCAAACGTCGGCGCCGACGCAGAACGTCTCCCACGGTCCGTTCTTTCCGCAGTGCGGCGGCGTCAGCGACGAGGAGATCGGTGCGCAGACCCGGGTGCCCGGCCTGGTCAACACCGCCAAGACCTCGGTGGGATGCCAGTGGCTGGCCGGCGGCAACATCCTGGGCCCGCATTTCTCGTTCACCTGGTTCCGGGGCAGCCCCATCGGGCGGGAACGCAAGACCGAGGAGCTCACGCGGGCAAGCGTGGAAGACATCACGATCGAGGGCCACGACGGCTTCATTGCGCTGGGCGAGGACCCGATGCTGGGCAACAACCTGTGCGAGATCGGCATCCAGTTCGGTGACGACTTCATCGAGTGGTCGGTCAGCTACATCCAGAAGCCGTTTCCCGATCCATGCGATGTTGCCAAGGAACTGACCCGCCAATCGATTGTGAACTCGGAATGAGACGCCGCCCAATCCGTCGCGCCGTAGCCGCGTGCTTCGTGACGCTGGCCGGGCTTTCGTTGCTGGCCGGGTGCACCCAGACCGTCGAGGGCACCGCGGCCAAGTCCGGATCGGGCGGCGTCCCCAGGAACGAGACCTCCGAGCGGGAGTACCCGAACCTGCTCAAGGAGTGCGACGTGCTGACCGAGGACATCCTCGCCGAGACCGTCGGCGCCGACCCGCTCGACATCCAGAGCACCTTCGTCGGCGCGGTGTGCCGCTGGCAGGCCCTCAACCCGTCGGGGCTGGTCGACATCACCCGGTTCTGGTTCGAGCTGGGCGACCTCGAAAACGAGCGCGAGACCGCGCAGCGGTTGGACTACCGCATCGAAGACCGGTCGGTGGCCGGTATCCGCTCGATCGTGATGCGTCCCGACGATCCGAACGGCGCCTGCGGGGTGGCCAGCGACGCCGCGGGCGTGGTCGGGTGGTGGGTCAACCCGCAGTCACCGGGCATGGACGCCTGCGAGATGGCGCTGAAGCTGATGGAGCTGACGCTGGCGACCCGCGCTTAACCTGCGATTTGTGTGCGTCGTGTTGCGGTGTGCGCGCCTAAACGCACACGAACCGCTAGCGCGGCACGTGGAAGGCGACCAGGTGCGCACCACTGAGCGCCAATTCCGGCCACGGCTGCTCGGTGCGCAGCACCGCGATCGCCGAGGTCGGAAACTTGGTGGAAATGTGTTCGACCGCAGCGCTGTTGCTGCCGTCGGGACTGGCCAGCCCCAACGCGACAGATGACATCGCCGGCTCGTGTCCGACCACCAGCAGGGTCCGCACGCCGGATGGGAAATGTGACGGCGTCCGGTTGATGTCGCCGATGACGGTGCCGGGGGTCGCGTCGTAGAGCCGGTCGACGTATTCGACGGGCGCCTCGATACCGGTGCGCTGCAGCGTCTGGCGGGTGCGTACGGCCGTCGAGCACAGCACCGCATCGATCTCGGGCGTGTGTGCGCGCAGCCAGTCGCCGGCCAGCGCGGCCTCGCGTACCCCGCGCGCCGCCAACGGCCGCTGGTGATCGTCCACCCCCGGCGGATAGTCCGACTTGCCGTGACGAAGCAGCAGCAGCGTGCGGTGGGAGTCGCTCACCCGACCCACGGTAGGCCATGCCGTTGCACCTCCCCGGACTTGTCGGTGCCCGGTCATACACTCGCGATGCCCAGAGAAAGTACCGAGGGCGCCACGAGGGGAAGGGCTGAGCCGAGATGCGTTTCGTGCACACCGCCGACTGGCAGCTTGGTATGACCCGCTACTTCCTCAACGGTGAGGCACAGCCCCGGTATTCGGCCGCCCGCCGCGACGTGGTGGCCGGCCTCGACTCGGTGGCGGCCGACACCGGCGCGGAGTTCGTGGTGGTCGCCGGCGACGTGTTCGAACACAACCAGCTGGCCCCCCGCGATGTGAGCCTGTCGCTGGAAGCCATGCGCGCCATCGGTATTCCGGTGTACCTGCTGCCGGGCAACCACGACCCACTGGACGCGTCATCGGTGTACACCAGTGCGCTGTTCACCCAAGAATGCCCGGACAACGTGACGGTGCTGGACCGCGCGGGCGTGCACGAGGTGCGGCCCGGGTTGCAGCTGGTGGCAGCGCCGTGGACCTCCAAGGCTCCGCGCACCGACCCCGTCGCCGACGTGCTCGCCGACCTGCCCGCCGACGGGGTGACCAGGATCGTCGTCGGGCACGGCGCCGTCGACATCCACGTGCCCGACCAGGACCGGCCTTCGCTGATCCGGCTGGCGGCGCTGGAGGAGGCCGTCAACCGCGGCGCTGTGCACTATGTCGCGTTGGGCGACAAGCACTCTCGGATGCAGGTGGGCTCCACCGGCCGGATCTGGTATTCGGGGTCGCCGGAGGTCACCAACTACGACGACATCGAACCCGATCCGGGGCATGTGCTGGTGGTCGAGGTCGAAGAGGACGACCCCGCGCATCCGGTCCGGGTCGAACCGCACAAGGTGGGCCGCTGGCGGTTCGTCACGCTGCGCCGTTCGGTGGACAACAACCGCGATGTGGCCGACCTCGATATCAACCTCGACTGCCTGCCCGACAAGGAACGCACGGTCGTGCGGATCGCGTTGAACGGATCGCTGACCGTGACCGACAAGGCGGCGCTCGACGCCTGCCTGGACAAATACCTGCGGCGGTTCGCCGCGTTGACTGTGTGGGACAAGCAATCCGACATCGCGGTCGTGCCCGCCGACGGGGAATTCGACGATTTGGGCATCGGCGGCTTCGCGGCAGCCGCGGTCGACGAGTTGGTCACGACCGCGCGCGCGGACGGCACCGCCGCCGACGACGCGCGCGCGGCGCTGGCGCTGCTGCTGCGGCTGGCCGATAGGGGAGTGGCATGAAGCTGCACCGCATGGTGTTGACGAACTACCGCGGGATCACCCGCCGCGAGATCAACTTTCCCGACCGCGGCGTCGTGGTGGTCAGCGGCGCCAACGAGATCGGCAAGTCGTCGATGATCGAGGCGCTGGACCTGCTGCTGGAGGCCAAAGACCGCTCGGCTAAAAAGGAAGTCAAACAGGTCAAGCCGACGCACGCCGACGTCGGCGCCGAGATCACGGCCGAAATATCGACCGGCCCTTACCGCTTCGAGTACCGCAAGCGGTTCCACAAGCGCTGCGAGACCGCGTTGACCGTGTTCGCCCCGCACCGCGAACAACTCACCGGTGACGAAGCGCACGACCGGGTGCGGGCCATCCTCGACGAGACGGTCGACACCGGGCTGTGGCAGGCGCACCGCGTGTTGCAGTCGACGTCGACGGCCGCCGTGGACCTGTCGGGCTGTGACGCGTTGTCGCGGGCGCTGGATGTGGCCGCCGGCGAGGCGCAGCCGGACGCCTCGCAGCCCGGGGCGACGGGCGCCGAGGCGCTGCTGATTGACCGTGTCGAGGAGGAGTACCTGCGCTACTTCACCCGCACCGGCAGGCCCACCGGCGAGTGGGCGGCGGTGACCAACCGGTTGCGCGACGCCGAACAGGAGTTGGCGCGGTGCGCGGCCGCGGTCGCTGAGGTCGACGACGCGCTACGCCGCCATAACGAGTTGACCGAAAACCTCGGCCGGGCCGCTGTGCAACGTGCTGAGGCGGCAAAGCGGCTCGCCGCGGCGCAGCAGGCCGCGGAGGCCGTCGCCGAGCTGACGCGGCAACTCAAGGAAGCCGAGCTGGTGGCCGCGGCGACCGACGCCGCGCATCAGGCCGCGATCACCGCGGTGACCGAACGACGCCGGCTGCGCGCCGACATCGACGAGCGCGCCGCCGCGATCGCCGAACTGCAGGCCTCGGTCACCGAGGCCGCCGACGAGCACGCCACCGCCACCGAGGTGGCGCAGGCCGCTGACGTCGCGGCCGATGAAGCCAGGACGGCATTGGAAGACGCCCGGACCCGCGTCGAGGCGGCCAGGCAAGCTGTGCAGGCCCTCGCCGATCGTGAGGAGGCGGGCCGGCTTACGACCCGGATCGCCAAGATCGACGCGGCGCAGCGCGACCTCGAGCGGGTGCACACCGAGCTTGTGGACAACATGCTGACCGATGAGCTGATGCGTGCGATCGAGGCCGCCGACGTCGCCGTGCAACGCGCGGCGGGGCAAGCCGAGTTGACGTCGGCGCGGGTGGAGCTCACGGCGGTCGCCGATGTCGAGCTACGCGTCGACGGTGAACCGGTCGATTTGCAAGCCGGATCGATATGGTCGTCGAACCTCGGCGCGCCGACCGACATCGAACTGCCCGGAGTGATCACCGCGCGAGTGGTCCCCGGCGCCACGGCCACCGAGACACGCGCGCAACTTGTTGCCGCCCAAGAGGATTTGGCTGAAGCACTAGCCAAGGCCGGCGTCGACGATGTCGCAACGGCGCGGCTGCGCCACCAGCGGCGTCGCGAACTGACCGCCGAGCGCGACCGGTTGCGCGCCACCGTTGACGCGCTGACCGGTGACGACACCGCCGATGCGCTGAGGTCGCGGCTTGCCGAACTCGGCGAGCATGCTGGCGCCGACGTGGACGGATCTCGCGACGCCGCGCAGGTCCGTGCCGAACTCGACGCCGCGTCGGCCGCCTACCAACGGGCGGTCTCGGAGTGCGAAACACACCGCAAGGTCGCCGAGGAGGCGGCCAAACGGCTGGGCGAACGCACGGTGCGCGCTGCGGCGCTGCGAGAGAAACTCACCGCCGTCGAGGCCGAAATCGCTGCGGCCCGTGAGCGTTTGGCCGAGCAGCGGGCGGCGGCCTCCGACGACGAGCTGGCCGTCAACGCCGAGACGCACGGTGAAAAAGCGCAGCGGGCGGCCGGGCTGGTCGCGGAGTTGGGCGAAGAACTGACGGGCACCGCGCCGGAGACCGTCGCGACGACGCTGCGTGATGCCACCCAACGCGCCGATGAGCTGGGCACCCGCCATGACGAGTTGGCCGAGACCCTGCGGGAGCTGTCGGCTCAGTTGCGGGTCTACGGCACCCAGGGCCGCAAGAGCCAACTCGACGACGCCGAGACCGAGCGGGAACACGCCCACACCGAGTACGAGCGGGTCCGCCGCCGGGCGCGCGCCGCAGAACTGCTGCGTTCGGTGATCACCCGGCACCGCGACGCGACGCGGCTTCGCTACGTCGAGCCGTTCCGCGCCGAGGTGGAACGATTGGGCCGCATCGTCTTCGGCGACACCTTCGAGGTAGAAATCGACAGCGCGCTACGGATTTGCAGCCGCACGCTGTCGGGCCGCACCGTCCCGTACGACTCGTTGTCCGGCGGCGCCAAGGAGCAGTTGGGCATCGTCGCCCGGCTTGCCAGCGCGGCGCTGGTGGCCCACGAGGACACCGTTCCGGTGGTGATCGACGATGCGCTCGGGTTCACCGACGTCGACCGGCTGGCCAAGATGGGAGCGGTGTTCAACGCCGTCGGCGGCGACGGTCAGGTGATCGTGTTGACGTGTAACGCGCAGCGCTACGCCGGTATCGAGGGCGCCCAACACATCGAGTTGGCGGCGTCGGCATAGTTCGTCACGCTGACCTGGGCCGGGTTGGCGACGGGGCACAATATTGGCAATGACGATGAACGCCAGGCGCCGGCGGATGCACGCCAAACTCGCGGCGCTGCCAGGGGTGCGTCCGGTCCGGCGCCCGGTGCGTAGCGGTGCCGACGACCGCTTCGACCTGTACTACGTGCGCGCCGGCCGTAAGTCGACGCATCCGCTGCTGCTCATCCCCGGCGGGCCCGGCGCCGCATCGGTGGCGCTGTACCGGGGTTTACGGCGTCGCGCCGCGGCCGCCGGGCTGGACGTGATCATGGTCGAGCATCGCGGCGTCGGGCTGTCCCGCCACGACGACAGCGGTGCGGACCTTCCGCCCGAGGCCATCACCATCGACTCGGTCGTCGACGATATCGCCGCGGTGCTCGACTCGCCGGTGCTGTCCGCCGCCGATATCTACGTGGTGCGCGACGCGATCCGACGGCTGCTGTGGGACGGCGAAGCCGCCGAGACCGCCGACCTGGCGCCGAAGGTGCGCCGACTCGTCGATGACGGCTTCTTGTCGCCTGCCGCCACAAACCTCGCCACCGCGCTCTACGGGTTCGCAGGCCCGGACCCGCTGGAGCGTCACCTCGATCTGCTACTCGCGGGTCGACGCCGGCTGTGGTCCGCCATGGAGCGGGCCGGCCGGTTCGTCTTCGACCGCAAGGCGCCGTATCGCAACGAACCCGACCTGGTGGCCCGCATCGCCTACCGGGAGCTCAACTACGGCGCCGCCCCCGACGGCCGACCACTGGACTCGGCGGTCGCCTACCGCGAAAACGCCTTGGGCGCGCCGGACTTCGTCGCCGAACCCTATGACCTGGCCAGCGAAATGCCGAACTTTCGCTGGCCTACGGTGGTGGTCTGCGGTGGCCGCGACCTGATCACCCCGCCGGCGGTGGCCCGCCGCATCGCCTCGCTGATACCGGATGCGGTGCTGGTCACCCTCGCGACCGCGGGCCACAGCATCGTGGACTCGCGCGAACGGGCGGCATTGGACATCATCGACGCCCTCTATGCGGGTTGGGCCCGGGGGCTGCCCGCTCGCTCGGCAACCCTGGATTCGCGACCGCCCGGGCTGGGCATCCGCGCCCTGCTATGGGGTATGGCGGCCGCGACGGCACTGGAGTCAGCGCTGCCCGGCGCAGCGCCACAAACCCCGCAGCGCGTTACTTCATGAAGCCGATCTTCGTGTAGTCCGCGTCGGCCAGGCCGAACGCGCCGAAGTTCGCCAAATCGCTTCGCACGGCGATGTTTCCGGTCGACTGTGTCAGCGGCAGGCTGAACACCTCTTCGAACAGCATCTTGTCCAGCTCGTTGGCCAGCGTGCGGGCCTTGTCCGGATCCAGTTCTGAGACCGTCTGTTCGATCTTCGCGTCGATCTCCGGGCTGCTGATCTTGCCGAAGTTGCTCTCGGCGTCGGTGCGGTAGATCTGCGTCAGGCTCGCCAACGGGAACGCGTCACCGCTCCAGGCGAATTGGGCGATGTCGAAGTTGCCGACGGTGACGAA
Source organism: Mycolicibacterium sp. XJ2546 (assembly GCF_053483195.1). NCBI lineage: Bacteria > Bacillati > Actinomycetota > Actinomycetes > Mycobacteriales > Mycobacteriaceae > Mycobacterium > Mycolicibacterium sp. XJ2546. Next base: position 85,789 of record NZ_JBEFRW010000013.1, read on the forward strand.
GTCGGTGAAGAACCCGGCCGCCGGTCGGACGTCGAGCTCGAGTTTGACGCCGATCTGGGCCAGGTTGTTCTGCGCGATCTGCCCGTACTGGCGGGTGCCCAGGGAGTCGAACAGCACGTCGCGGATCACCAACTGACGACCGTCCTTCTCGCGGAACTGCCCGTTGAGTGTCCAACCCAGCTCGTCGAGTTCCTTTCTGGCCTGCTCCGGATCGAATGCGACGACCCCGCTGTTGTCCTGGTAGCCTTCCTGGCCGGCGACGAAGATGTGGTTGTTCAGCGGCACCGGGTTGTCGGCCAGCCCGCGCATGGTCACCGCGGCGATCGTCTCGCGGTCGATGCCTTTGGCGATCGCTCGGCGCAGCGCAGGATCTTCCAGGATCTTGCCGGGCGCCCCGTTGAACGTGAAGTGGTACCAGGCCAGCCCCGGTGCGCGCCGGATCGCGATATCGGCGGTGCGCCGGGCGATCTCCATCTCGTCGAGCGTGGCCAGGCCGGTGGCGTCGATGGTGTTGTTCTGCAACGCAGGTATGCGCGCGGCATCGTCGAGCACCAGGAAGGTGATGCGGTCCAGCAGCGGCGGCTCACCCCACCATTTCGGGTTGCGGGTCAACGTGATTCGCTTGGCGCCGCGGTCGAGCTCGGAAATGATGAACGGGCCGGCCGACGGGCCAGGACGGTCCAGTTGGCCGGTGTTGAACGCTTCCGGGGTGGCCGTCGTACTCTTCGGCGTCAGCACGCTGGTGCCGGCGAACATGCCCTGCCAGTCGGCCCACGGTTGGGCGAACGTGATCACGGCCTGCCGGTCGTCGACGCCCCGTTCGACCGAGGCGACCCGGTCGCTGCCGTTGGTCGCCGCGATGGCGAACTGATCGCTCTTACCGCTGGTGGCATCGATCTGGGATTTGATGTCTTCCCAGGTGATCGGTGTGCCGTCGCTCCACACCGCTTCGGGGTTGATCGTGTAGGTGACGATCTGCGGGTCGGTGCTGGTCAGCTCAACGCTGGTGAAGTAGTCGGTGTTGACCGTCGCCGAACCGTCGGCGGCGATCCGGAACGCGCGCGGCATCGTGGGCCGCATCAGCGAGGCGACATCACCGACGTTGCCGTCGATATGCAACGAGTTGAAGTTCGGCGGAAAGTCGTTGAGCGCCAGCCGCAGATTTCCGCCCTCGCGCAGGTTCTCCCGCGGTTGCGGATTGATGTCGTTGGTGGTGCCGACCTCGGCCTCCCCGCCAGCCGACGGGGCTTCCTCGTTGCCGCTGGAACAGCCGGACAGCACCAGCGCAGTTGCCAAGGTCGCCACAGCGAAGCGTCGGATCTTCATGTCGCTCGACTCTAGCCGCGATTCACCTCGGGCTGCGGCACGGCAGCCAGCAACCTGCGGGTGTAGTCGTGGCGGGGGTTGGTGAAGACCTGATCACCGTCGCCCTGTTCCACGATGCTGCCCTTGTACATCACGGCGACCCGGTGGGCGAGGTGTTTGACGACGGACAGGTCATGCGACACGAACAGGTACGACAGCCCGAAGCGGTCCTGCAGGTCCAACAGTAGGTTGATGATGCCGGCCTGAATCGACACGTCCAGCGCCGATACCGGTTCGTCGAGCGCCAGAATCTTGGGTTGCAGCGCGAGCGCCCGCGCGATCCCGATGCGCTGCTTCTGCCCGCCGGAGAACTCCGCCGGATACCGGGCGGCGTCGTGGGCGCGCAACCCGACGATATCGAGCAGCTCACGGACCCGGTCTTCGGTCTCGCTCTTGCCGAAGCCGTTGGCCCGCAACGGCTCTGACAGCACGTCGGACACCGGCATCCGCGGGTCCAGCGACGCCACCGGATCCTGGAACACCACCTGAAGATCCCCGCGCAAGGACCGACGCGCCCGCCGATCCAACGATGCGACGTCGGACCCGAGCACCTCGATCGAACCCGACTGCGGGGCAGCCAGTTCCAGGATCTCGTGCAGGGTGGTCGACTTGCCCGACCCGGATTCGCCGACGATCCCCAGCGTGCGGCCGCGCGGCAGCTCGAAGCTGACACCGTCGACCGCGCGCACCTCACCGACCTGCCTGCGCAACACCACCCCCTTGGTCAGCTTGTAGGTCTTGACCAGGTCCTGCACCCGCAGCACGACGGGTACGTCCTCGGCGGGCTCAACCGCGGGCGGCTCGGTGGACACCCCGTAGAGTTCGGCGGCGCTGCGGCCGACGACGTGTTCGGTGCGGATGCACGCGGCCAGGTGATCGGGGGCTTGCGGGTTCACCGCGGCGAGCTCCGGTTCGGCGGCGCTGCACTCCTCGATGGCCAACGGGCAGCGGGGCGTGAACGGACAACCGGGCGGCAGCGCGACCAGCGACGGCGGCGCACCCGGTATAGGCACCAGACGCGAGCCCTGCGCGGCGTCGAGGCGCGGTACCGAGCCGAGCAGCCCGGCGGTGTAGGGCATCCGGCGGTTGCGGTACAGCTCCTCGACGGAGGCCACCTCGACGGCGCGGCCCGCGTACATCACCAGCGCGCGGTCGGCGAACTCGGCCACCACGCCCAGGTCGTGGGTGATGATCAGCACCCCGGCGCCGGTGACGTCGCGCGCGGTCTTGAGCACTTCGAGGATCTGCTGCTGCACGGTGACATCCAGCGCGGTGGTCGGCTCGTCGCAGATCAACAGGTCGGGGTCGTTGGCGATGGCGATCGCGATGACCACGCGTTGGCGCTCACCGCCGGACAGCTCGTGCGGAAACGCCCGCGCCCGCTGTTCGGGCTGGGCGATGCCGACCAGCTCGAGAAGCTCGACCGCACGGGTCCGGGCCGCCCGCCGGCTGGTGTCGCGCTGGTGGACGGTGATCGCCTCGGCGATCTGGTCGCCGACGGTGTAGACCGGCGTCAACGCCGACATCGGGTCCTGAAACACCGTGCCGATGGTCTTGCCCCGGATGTTCGACATCCGCGCGTCGGGCAGCCCGATCAGCTCGTCGTCGTGCAGCCGGATCGAACCGGACACCTCGGCGTATTCGGGCAGCAGCCCGACGACTGCCATCGCGGTGGCCGACTTGCCGGCACCGGATTCACCGACGAGAGCCACCACTTCGCCCGGCTCGACGGAGAAGTTCATGCCGCGCACCGCGTTCACCGAGGCGGTGTCCGTCGGAAACGCGACGGTCAGGTCGCGCACCTGCAGCAGGCTCACTTGCGCCGGCCCTTCCGCAGTGGCTGCGCGCTGGGATCGAGGGCGTCGCGCAGCCCGTCGCCAACCAGGTTGGCGCACAAGATGATCAGCACCAGCACACCGGCGGGGAACAGGAACAGCCACGGGAAGGTGGTCGCCGATTTGGTGCCGTCGGCGATCAGCGTGCCCAGCGACACGTCGGGCGGCTGGATACCGAATCCCAGGAAGCTCAAACCTGTTTCGGCCAGCACGGCCACACCCACGTTCAGTGCGGTGTCGATGATGATGATCGACGCGACGTTGGGCAGGATGTGACGCAGGATGATGCGGTGGTCGCGCACCCCCATATACCGTGCGGCGGCGACGTATTCGCGGTCGCGCAAGCTCATCGTCAAACCCCGCACGATGCGGGAGCTGATCATCCAGCTGAACACGGCCAACAACACGATCATCCACACGATGTCGCCCCTGGTGCGCTGGACGACGATCGTGATCAGCAGGAAGCTCGGCACCACCAGCATCAAGTCGACGATCCACATCAGGCTGCGGTCGCGCCAGCCGCCGAAGTAGCCGCTGATCGTGCCGACCGCCGCGGCGATCACCGTCGAGATGAACGCCACGCAGACCCCGATGAGCATCGACTTCTGCATGCCGCGAAGCGTTTGCGCCAGCAGGTCCTGGCCCAGCGCGTTGGTGCCGAACCAGTGCTCGAGGCTGGGTGGCTGGCGCAGCGCGTAGTAGTCCAGTTCGTGGTAGCTGTGCGGCAGCAGGGGCGGCAGGGCGTAACAGCCGATGAACAGCAGCACGAGCAGCACCAGCGATGCCACGGCGGCCTTGTTGCGCAGGAAGCGGCGCCACACCAGGACGCGCCGCGAGGCGAACCTGCGCATGTCCACACCGGATTCGGTCATCGCACCCGCACCCTCGGGTCGAGGGCGGCCAGGATGATGTCGGAGAGCACCCCGGCCACCAGCACGATCACCCCGGCGAACACCGTGATCGCGACGGTGATGTTGGTGTCTTGGGTGTTGACGCCGTGCACGAACCATTCACCGATGCCGTGCCAGCCGAAGATCATCTCGACGAACACCGCGCCGGTGAACAGTCCGGCGACGCTGTAGGCGAACAGCGTGGCCATCGGGATCAACGCGGTGCGCAGCCCGTGTTTGAACAGCGCCTGCTGCCGGGTCAGCCCCTTGGCGCGGGCGGTGCGGATGAAATCCTGGCCCAGCACGTCGAGCATCGCGTTGCGTTGGTAGCGGCTGTAACCGGCGATTGCGGTGAGCGCCAGCGTGACCGACGGCAACACCAGATGCTGTAGCCGGTCGAGGATCTGGTTCCACGTACCGACGATGGCGTTCGGCGACGTCTCGCCGATGTATTCGAACAACTGAAACCCGACCAGGCTGTTGACCCGCTCCGCCGACAGCATCAACAGCGGCGCCAACACGAATGTCGGCGTGCTGATGAGCAGAAACGACAACAGCGTGATGACGCGGTCGCTCATCTGGTACTGCCGGATCGCGCTCCACGCGCCGGCGATGACCCCGATGGCCGCCCCGAACACCGACCCGATGACCACCAGGCGCAGGCTGACCCCGATGCGCCGCCACAGTTCGTCGGTGACCGGCTGCCCGCCGATCGTGGTGCCGAAGTCGCCGCGGATCGCCCCGGACGCCCAGTGCACGTAGCGCACGGGTATCGGCTTGTCGAGGTTCAGCTCGAGCCGCTTGTTGTCGATCACGGCCTGCGGCGGACGCGGGTTCCGCTGCAGCAGGTTCTCCAACGGGTTGAAGGCCACCGAGGCCAACCCGAACGTCAGAAACGACGCCAGGACCAGCAGCACGACATAGTTCAGCAGCCGACGGGCCAGATACCGCGTCATGCGGTCGCTCCGTCGGTCCGCGCCATGACGCACAGGTTAGGAGATGGGCGGGGTACTGGCGGTGCGACGCGGCGTGCGACGGCGTTTGACCTGGACCGGCTTGGGCTATTCGTAGCGCAGGAGATCGGAGGTGTCAGGTGAGCGCGAAGCAGATCAAAGTCGTATCCGCGGCGGTCGGGGCGGCCGCCTTGCTGAGCATGGGTGCGCTCACCGTCGCGGCGGAGCAGACCAGCGCCGCAGAACCGTTGCCGCTTCAACCCGCGACGACCACGCCGCAGGCCACGCTGGGCGAGACCAGCACGGAGGCCCCAGCGCCGCGGGCGCCGGTGACGTCGGTCGCGACACCGTCGATCACCACGCCGCCGTCGACGATCGGGCAGGAACCCGCCGAGTAGATTCACAGCCGGCACATAGGAAACGCTCAGCCACCACCCATGCGCCGTGCGAATAATGAAGCCGTGCCAGCTGCAGACGGCTCCGTCAACGAGCGCATCGTCATGCGTCGGGCAGACGGGGAACCCATCCACGTGCTGGTGGTCGACGACGAGCCGGTGCTGGCCGATCTGGTGTCGATGGCGTTGCGCTACGAGGGGTGGGAGACCCTCACGGCCGGCGACGGAGCCAGCGCCATCGCGTCCGCCCGCCAGAACCCGCCCGATGTCGTGGTGCTCGACGTGATGCTGCCCGACATGAGCGGCCTCGATGTCCTGTGCCGGCTGCGCGAGCAGCTCCCCGGGCTGCCGCTGTTATTGCTCACCGCGAGAGATTCCGTCGAGGACCGCATCGCGGGCCTTACCGCGGGCGGTGATGACTACGTGACCAAGCCGTTCAGCATCGAAGAGGTGGTGCTGAGGCTGCGGGCGTTGCTGCGCCGCACCGGGGTGGCCAGTGAAACGGGCGGGGCCCAGATCGTCGTCGGCGACCTGGTGCTCGACGAGGACAGCCACGAGGTGACCCGCGACGGTGACCTGATCTCCTTGACCGCCACCGAATTCGAGCTGCTGCGGTTCCTGATGCGCAACTCCAAGCGGGTGCTGAGCAAGGCACAGATCCTCGACCGGGTGTGGAGCTATGACTTCGGCGGCCGGTCCAACATCGTTGAGCTGTACATCTCGTATCTGCGCAAGAAGATCGACAGCGGGCGCGAGCCGATGATCCACACCCTGCGTGGTGCCGGGTATGTCCTCAAACCCGCCCGTTGAGCGACGGTTGATGCGGCATCGCACGCCGCGGACATGGTCGCTACGGGCACGGCTGCTGGCCACCCAGATCATGTTGCTAGCCGTGGTGTGTGCCGCAATCGGAGTGGGCACCGTCACCGCGCTGCAACACTTCCTGACCAACCAGCTCGACGCGCAGCTGGCGGAAACCGGCCGTCGCTCCGCGGACATCTTCCAACTGGGCCCACCCCCGCCGGCGTTTCCCCACCCGCCCGGGCTTCCGCGACGGATGATCCCCCGCGACGACCGTGGCCCGGGACCCGCCTTTCTCAACGCGCCCGGTCAGGCTGCGCGGACGGTCGGTGCGGTCGTCTCGCGAGGCGCGCCCGTCGACGCGGCCGTCATCACCGCAGACGGCACACGTGCCCCGATCAGCACGCAGGCAACGCTACAGCTGGCGCGCGTCGCGCCCGACGACACGCCGACCACCGTCGAGCTCTACGGACTCGGCCGCTACCGCGTCATTGCCATGCCTGCGCATCGCCCCGGACAGACGATCGTGACCGGGTTGCCCACCTCCGACGTCGACTCCACGTTGCTGACGGTGGTGTTGATCTTCTGCGTGGTGGGTGCGTTGGCGCTGGTCGGGGGCACGACGGCGGGGATCTTGATCATCCGTCGCCAACTGGCGCCGCTGGCACGGGTTTCGGATGCGGCCGCGCAGGTGGCCGACCTCGAGCTCGACCGCGGCGAGGTGCGGCTGCCGACGCCGATCGTCGAGGTCGATCCGGCCGCCGCGCACACCGAAGTGGGGCAACTGGGGTCGGCGCTGAACCGGATGTTGGACCGCATCGCGTCGGCGTTGTCGGCGCGGCACGCCAGCGAGACGCGGGTGCGTCAGTTCGTCGCCGACGCTAGCCACGAGTTACGCACCCCGCTAGCCGCCATCCGGGGTTACACCGAGCTGGCGCAACGCAGGCGCGACGACGTGCCCGAGGACGTCGCACACGCGATGGGCCGGGTGGAGTCCGAGGCGGGGCGGATGACTCAGCTCGTGGAAGACATGCTGCTGCTGGCCCGGCTCGACACCGGTCGGCCACTGCAGCGGGAACCGGTGGACTTGTCGCGCCTGATCGCCGACGCGGTCAGTGACGCCCACGTGGCAGGCCCAGAGCACCGGTGGTTGCTGGACCTGCCGGACCAACCGGTCCTCACCGTCGGCGACGAGGCCCGGTTGCACCAGGTCCTCGCCAACCTGCTCGCCAACGCCCGGCTGCATACTGCGGCGGGTACCTCGGTCACCACGTCGCTGACCGTCACGGACGGTTCCGCGGTGGTGACGGTGGCCGACGACGGCCAAGGCATCCCGGACTGGCTGCAGCCGGAGATCTTCGAGCGGTTCGCGCGTGGTGACTCTTCGCGATCCCGGCGCGGCGGGAGCACGGGGCTGGGACTGGCAATCGTCGCGGCCGTCGTGAAGGCCCACCAGGGTCGCATCGCGGTGCACAGCGTCCCCGGTGATACGCGGTTTGTGGTGACGTTGCCGTACTAACTGTGCCGAGCAGACGTAAAAACCAAGGAGTCTCCTGCCGCGTTGGCCGCACGCACCCGAACTCATAGCGCACACACAGGTTGGGCCAACGTGGGACAAAACCTGCGCCTCGACCATTAGTGCCATGACAGATATCGCCCTGGACGGGCCGGCCTCCGAGCGCTCACGTTTCGAATCCCGACCCAACGCCGCAGCGGCCGCGCGTGCGGCGGGCGCACCGGTGCTGGACGTCGTGATCCCGGTGTACAACGAGCAGACCACCCTGGTCGCTTCGGTGCACCGGTTGCACCGGCATCTACAGGACGACTTTCCGTTTGCCGCGCGTATCACGATTGCGGACAACGCCAGCGACGATGGCACGGCGCGTCTGGCCGCTGAGTTGGCGGATGTACTCGAAGACGTGCGGGTGGTGCGGCTCGAGCAGAAGGGTCGCGGCCGCGCACTGCACGCGGTGTGGTCCGATTCCGACGCGCAGGTACTGGCGTACATGGACGTCGACTTGTCGACCGATCTGAACGCGCTCGCGCCGCTGGTGGCGCCGCTGATCTCCGGCCACTCCGACCTCGCGATCGGCACCCGGCTGGGCCGCGGCGCCCGGGTGGTACGAGGATTGAAGCGCGAGGCCATCTCTCGCTGCTACAACTTGATCCTCAAATCCACACTGGCGGCCGGCTTCTCGGATGCGCAGTGCGGGTTCAAGGCGATCCGCGCCGATGTCGCGCGGCCACTGCTGCCGCACGTCGTCGACACCGGCTGGTTCTTCGACACCGAACTGCTAGTGCTCGCTGAACGCAGCGGGCTGCGCATCCACGAGGTGCCGGTCGACTGGGTGGACGACCCGGACAGTCGTGTCGACATCCTGGCCACTGCGGCCGCCGACCTCCGCGGGATCGCCCGGCTGGTGCGCGGGTTCGCCGACGGCTCGGTGCCGGTGCACACCATCGCCGCCCAGCTCGGTGCGGCCGGCGAGCCTGCGCGCTCATTGTTCCGCCAGGTCGTGAGATTCGGGGCCGTCGGCGTCGTCTCCACGGCCGCCTACGTCGTACTGTTCCTGCTCCTGCAAGGCTGGTGCGGTGGCCAGCTGGCCAACCTGATCGCGCTGCTTGTCACCGCGATCGGCAACACCGCCGCCAACCGGCGGTTCACGTTCGGGATCGGCGGGCTGCGAAGGATGACTCGCCACCAGGTCGAAGGCCTGATCGTGTTCGCGATCGCCCTTGTCATCACCAGCTCATCGCTCGCCGTTCTGCACGCGGTCGTGCCCGAACCGCATGATCTGATCGAGCTGACGGTGCTAGTGGCGGCCAACCTGGTGGCGACGCTGGTCCGGTTCGTGCTGTTGCGCGGCTGGGTGTTCCATCCGCACCGGACCCGTTGACAAAAAGGAACTTTCGATGATATTGACCGCCGACGCGCGACCCGCCGTCTCCGGCACACGAACGGAAACCGCCCGTTGGGTGCGCCCGGGCTTGGTCGCCCTGCTCGTGGCGACCGCGGTGCTGTACCTGTGGGGCCTCGGCTCATCCGGCTGGGCCAACAACTACTACGCCGCCGCCGTCCAGGCCGGCACCCAGGACTGGAAGGCCTGGCTTTTCGGCTCACTGGATGCCGGCAACGCGATCACCGTCGACAAGCCACCCGCGGCGCTGTGGGTGATGGCGTTGTCCGGCAGGCTGTTCGGTTTCAGCGCGTTCACCATGTTGGTGCCACAGGCGTTGATGGGCGTCGGGTCGGTCGCGGTGCTGTACGCGGCGGTGCGCCGGGTGAGCGGCCCGGCCGCTGGCCTGATCGCCGGCGCCGCGTTGGCGTTGACGCCGGTCGCCGCGTTGATGTTCCGGTTCAACAACCCCGACGCGCTGCTGGTGCTGCTTCTCGTGGTGGCGGCGTTCTGCACGGTGCGAGCGATCGAAAATGCCGGCAACCGGTGGATTGTGCTGGCCGGCTGTGCGCTCGGCTTCGCCTTCCTCACCAAGATGATGCAAGCATTTCTCGTCGTACCCGGTCTGGCGCTGGCGTTTCTCGTGGCGGCGCCGGTGGGCCTGTGGCAGCGCATCGGCAAGCTGGCCCTCGGCGCCGTCGCGATGGTGGTCTCCGCGGGGTGGTACATCGCGCTGGTCGAGCTGTGGCCCGCCGGGTCGCGACCGTATATCGGCGGTTCGACGGACAACAGCCTGCTGCAGCTGGCGTTGGGCTACAACGGAATCGAGCGGGTTATCGGCGGGCAGGGACCGGGCGATGGCCCTCCGGGAGGGCCGGGAGGGCCGGGTAGCGGGCCGGGAGGGCCGGGCAATCTGTTTTTCGGCGGTGAACCGGGCATCGGCAGGATGTTCGGCGAATCGATGGGCGCCCAGGCCTCGTGGCTGTTGCCCGCAGCACTGATCGGGCTGGTCGCCGGCCTGTGGTTCACCCGCGGTGCCGCACGGGCCTCGGCCGTGCGCGCCGCGCTACTGCTGTGGGGCGGCTGGCTGCTGGTGACCGCGGTGGTGTTCAGCTTCATGGACGGCATCATCCACCCCTACTACACGGTCGCGCTGGCACCGGCCGTGGCAGCGCTGGTCGGGATATCGGTGCGAGAGCTGTGGCGCGACAGGGACTCTCTGGCGCCACGGACAGTGTTGGCTCTGATGTCCTCCGCGACGGGGACCTGGACGTTCGGGTTGTTGAACCAAACACCCGACTGGTGGCCTGTGTTGCGTTGGATCGTGTTGTCGGGATCGATCGCCACGGCGTTGGTGCTGGTTCTGGGTGCCCACCGGCTTGGTCGCATGACCGTCGGATTGGGTGCAGCGGCAGTTCTTTTCGGTGTCGCAGGTGGCGGTGCGTACACGGTGGCGACGGTGGCCAATACTCACGTCGGTCCGATGGCGATGGCGGGGCCGAGCGGCAGCCACAGCCGCAGTGACGACACGCCCCGGTTTCCCGGTCCCGGCGAGCCAACCGGCGCTGTCGTCAACCCGGCACTGGCGGACATGATCCGGAGCACGCGGACACGTTGGGCGGCTGCGACTGTCGGGTCGATGACGGCGGGCAGTCTCGAGCTGAAAACGGGTGCCTCCGTGATGGCGATCGGCGGCTTCACCGGTGCCGACAATTGGCCGACCCTCGCACAGTTTCAGAGCTTCGCCGCCGACAACCAGGTGCGTTATTTCATCGCCGACCACCACGACCGCCCACCCGGCCCCCGGTCGGGAAGTGCGCACGAGATCGAGACATGGGTGCAGATGAACTTCACCCCGATCGATGTCGCTGGCACCACCGTGTATGACCTCACTCGATCCACGTGATCCAATCCGGCCGCAGCGCCCCACCACCGGGTTAGAGTCCAACTGTGTCCGTGATCGATGAGTACCTGAAGAACAACGAGGAATACGCGAAGACCTTCTCGGGTCCGTTGCCGATGCCACCCAGCAAGCATGTGGCGATCGTGGCGTGTATGGATGCCCGCCTCAATGTCTACGCGATGCTCGGCATAGGCGACGGCGAGGCGCACGTCATCCGCAACGCCGGCGGTGTGATCACCGACGACGAGATCCGCTCCCTGGCGATCAGCCAGCGGCTCCTCGGCACCAGGGAGATCATCCTGATCCACCACACCGACTGCGGGATGCTGACGTTCACCGACGACGAGTTCAAGCGGTCGATCCAGGAGGAGACCGGCATCAAGCCCGGGTGGGCGCCGGAATCGTTCCCCGATCCGGCCGAGGATGTGCGTCAGTCGCTGCGCCGAATCGAGGCCAGCCCGTTCGTCACCCTGCACGAATCGGTGCGCGGCTTCGTCTTCGACGTCGCGACCGGAAAGCTCAACGAGGTCAGGTTGTAACTTCTTTGGCGCGAGTGTGCGTGTTACGCCCGACACGCCGCGAGTTTTCGAGAGTTTGCGCACGCTCACGCCAAGACGAACGCGCGCTATCCGATCTCGTAAGTCGCGATCGCCCTTTGCCGCCGGCCCGCCGTCAGTGTCGACGATGTCGACCTCGCAGTCGACCAGTGCCTGCCCGCGGCGCAGTACCCGCCCGATCGAGAGCAGATCGCATTGCCGCGCCGGGGCCAGAAAGTGCACCGACATCGAGGTCGTCACGCCGCGCAGCGAGTCGGGCAGTTCGGCCTGCGCCCACGCCGCCGCCATCACCGCGACGTCGGCGAGCGATGCGATCGCGCCGCCGTGCACCATGTCCGAGACCGTCGCATTGGACGGATCCCATGGCAGCCGCAGCCGCAGCCGCGCCTCCTCACCCGCGAATTGCTCGGCGACGATCCCGAGCGTGGCCACGAACGGAGACTGGGGGAGGAGACTGGGGGAGGAACTGTGCCATGACGTCGGCGCCGGTTCGCGGCGGGGTAGCGGTGCTCACAGCTCGAGTATCGGCGGAATTCCGACCGGCTCACCTACCTCACATGTAAGCGTGCGGCAACAGGTTTCCCTGCCCACGTGGCGGTCGAGCGTGCACGAACTCTCAGAATATCGCGGCGTGTCCGGCGCGGACACGCACACTCGCGCAACAGTTGGCGCACCCCGCGTTGACACCCGTGATGGCCCGGGTGTCTAATGTCGGGTAATGATCGTAAATATGGTCATTTCAACCAACTTTACGAGGAAATGATGACCGTCATCGACGAGACCGAGCGCGCCAGCGCGGGCCGCTACGAGCTCAGCCACCTGCGGGCCCTGGAGGCCGAGGCCATCCACATCTTCCGAGAGGTGGCCGCGGAGTTCGAGCGGCCCGTGCTGCTGTTCTCCGGCGGTAAGGACTCCATCGTGATGCTGCACCTGGCGATGAAGGCGTTCAAACCCGGCCGGCTGCCGTTTCCGGTGATGCACGTGGACACCGGCCACAACTTCGACGAGGTACTGCAGACCCGTGACGAACTCGTCGCCGAGCACGGGGTGCGCCTGGTCGTGGCGAAGGTGCAGGACGACATCGACGCGGGCCGGGTCGTGGAGAACGGCTCGTCGCGCAACCCGCTGCAAACCGTGACGCTGCTGCGCGGCATCCGGGAGAACAGGTTCGACGCCGCGTTCGGTGGCGCCCGCCGCGACGAGGAGAAAGCCCGCGCCAAGGAACGGGTGTTCTCCTTCCGTGACGAGTTCGGCCAGTGGGATCCCAAGGCGCAGCGACCCGAACTGTGGAACCTCTACAACGGGCGCCACCACAAAGGCGAGCACATCCGGGTGTTCCCCCTGTCGAACTGGACCGAGTTCGACATCTGGTCCTACATCGGCGCAGAGAACGTCAAGCTGCCGTCGATCTACTACGCGCACCCGCGCAAGGTGTTCAAGCGCGACGGGATGTGGCTGGCCGTGCACCGGCATCTGCAGCCCCACGACGACGAGGAGATCGTCGAGAAGACCGTCCGGTTCCGCACCGTCGGCGATGTCACCTGCACCGGCTGCGTGGAATCCACGGCGGCGACGGTGGCTGAGGTGATCGCCGAGACGGCGGTGTCGCGGCTGACCGAACGCGGCGCGACCCGCGCCGACGACCGCATCTCGGAAGCCGGTATGGAAGACCGCAAGCGCGAGGGCTACTTCTGATGACCACCACCGATACGCAGCACGCCGCGGCCACTGTCGCGCTCCCGTCTGCCACCCTGCTCCGGATCGCCACGGCCGGCTCCGTCGACGACGGCAAGTCCACGCTCATCGGGCGGCTGCTGTTCGACTCCAAGGCCGTCATGGAAGACCAATTGGCTTCCGTCGAGCGGACTTCCAAGGAACGCGGACACGACTACACCGACCTCGCCCTGGTGACCGACGGCCTGCGCGCCGAACGCGAGCAGGGCATCACCATCGACGTCGCGTACCGCTACTTCGCAACGCCCAAGCGCAAGTTCATCATCGCCGACACCCCTGGCCACATCCAGTACACGCGCAACATGGTCACCGGGACCTCGACGGCACAGCTGGCGATCGTGTTGGTCGACGCGCGCCACGGCCTGCTCGAGCAGTCCCGCCGGCACGCGTTCCTGGCGTCGCTGCTGGGCATCCGCCACATCGTGCTCGCGGTGAACAAGATGGACCTGATCGACTGGGACAAGGCCAAATTCGACAAGATCCGCGACGATTTTCACGAGTTCGCCGCGCGTCTGGACGTCCACGATGTGACGACGATTCCGTTGTCGGCGCTGCTGGGCGACAACGTCGTCACCAAGTCGGAGAACACACCGTGGTACGAGGGTCCGTCGCTGATGACGCACCTGGAAGAGGTGTACATCGGCGGCGACCGCAACCTGGTCGACGTCCGCTTCCCGGTCCAGTACGTGATCCGGCCGCAGACCCACGAGCATCGCGACCACCGCAGCTACGCGGGCACGGTGGCCAGCGGCGTGATGAAGGTAGGGGACGAGGTCGTCGTGCTGCCGGGGGGCAAGTCGTCGCGCATCGCGGCGATCGAGGGTCCCGGCGGGCCGGTCGAGGAAGCGTTTCCGCCGATGGCCGTTTCGGTCAGCCTCACCGATGACCTCGACATCTCGCGCGGTGACCTGATCGCGCGGCCGAACAACCAGCCGCGGGTGGCCCAGGAATTCGACGCGACCGTGTGCTGGATGGCTGACCAGTCCTCGCTGGAGCCCGGCCGCGACTACGTGATCAAACACACCACCCGCACCACCCGGGTCAAGGTGACGGGGCTGGACTACCGGCTCGACGTCAACACGCTGCATCGCGACAAGTCCGCGACTGCACTGAAACTCAATGAGCTGGGCCGTATTTCGCTGCGAACCCACGTGCCGCTGCTGCTCGACGAGTACAGCCGTAACGCGACCACCGGGTCGTTCATCCTGATCGATCCGGCGACCAACGGCACCGTGGCGGCCGGCATGGTGCTGCCGCACGTGGCGTCGCGCACCTCGAGCCCCAACACCGTGCGCCACGAGTCGCTGTGCACGGCGGCCGACCGGCTCTCGACAGGGCGCACGGTGTGGTTCACCGGGTTGTCCGGCTCGGGCAAGTCGTCGATCGCGGTGCGCGTTGAGCAGAAGCTGCTCGAAAAGGGCATTCCGGCATACGTTCTCGACGGCGACAACCTGCGCCACGGGCTCAACGCCGACCTCGGGTTCTCGATGGCCGACCGCGCCGAGAACCAGCGCAGGCTGGCCCACGTCGCCGCGCTGCTGGCCGAGTCCGGTCAGGTGGTGCTGGTGCCCGCGATCAGCCCGCTGGAAGAACACCGCGCGCTGGCGCGGCGGGTGACCAACGAAGCCGGCCTCGACTTCTTCGAGGTGTTCTGCGACACCCCGATCGAGGACTGCGAGCGGCGCGACCCGAAAGGCTTGTACGCCAAGGCACGTGCCGGTGAGATCACCCACTTCACCGGGATCGATAGCCCGTATCAGCGGCCGAAGAAGCCCGACCTGCGGCTCACCCCCGACCAGGGCGTCGACGAGCACGCGGACATGGTGGTCGAACTCCTGGAAGGCAGGCGATGAGCCGCTTGCGCGAAGAGCAGAAGGAATCGTGAGCGGCGACCACGGCGTCGCCGCGCGACTGGCCACCGGCGCGGGCAGGTTGCTGCTGAAGGTGCGCGAGGAATTCGCCGATGCCAGCCAGGCCGAACGGAAAGCCGCGGGGGACAAGCGCTCCCACGATTACCTGATGGAGGCGCTGGCCACGGAATGTCCGGGTGACGCGGTGCTGTCCGAGGAGGGCGCCGACGATGCGGTCCGCCTGAGCGCCGAGCGGGTGTGGATCGTCGACCCGCTCGACGGCACCCGGGAGTTCTCCGAGCCGGGGCGCGACGACTGGGCGGTCCACGTGGCGCTATGGGAATCCGGGGCACTGGTCGCCGGCGCTGTTGCGCTTCCGGCGCAAGGCATCACGCTGGCCACGCCGACGGTCGGTGCGCCGGAAAGCTCGGCGGCCAAGCCGAGGATCGTGGTGTCGCGCACCCGGCCGCCGGCGCTCGCGTTGGCCGTGCGCGACGCGCTCGACGGCGAACTGGTCGAGATGGGTTCGGCGGGCGCCAAAGTCGCGTCGGTAGTGCAGGGACGTTCGGACGTGTACGTACATGCCGGGGGCCAGTACGAGTGGGACTCCGCGGCGCCGGTGGCGGTGGCGCGCGCGGCGGGTCTGCACACTTCGCGTATCGATGGGTCGCCGCTGGTGTACAACCAGGCCGACCCGCTGCTGCCCGACCTGGTGGTGTGCCGACCGGAGCTGGCCGACGCGGTCCTCGCCGTGACGCGCAACTGAGGGTATTATCGCCCAACGGGACATTTGGGCGGAAAAGTGCGAGTAAAACCCGCCGAAACGTCGGTCTCGGCAACAGCCGAACACCAGTAGGCTCGGCGACATGACTGGGCTGGTCCTGATCGACTGCCAGGACACCCCGTGCCGGCTTCGGCCGTGCATACGGCCAGCCTCGCCGCGGCCGCCGACACGTTCGCCGTGGTCGTTCCGGCCGCATCGGACATCCCCGACTAGCCTGACCTGATGCGGATGTCGGCCAAGGCGGAGTACGCCGTGCGGGCGATGGTCCAATTGGCTACAGCCGACGACGGAGCTGTGGTCAAGACCGAGGATCTGGCGAAGGCGCAGGGCATCCCGCCGCAGTTCCTCGTCGACATCCTCACCGCCCTGCGCACCGACCGGCTGGTCCGTAGCCATCGCGGTCGCGAAGGCGGATACGAATTGGCCCGGCCTGCAACCAGTATCAGCATCGCCGACGTACTGCGCTGCATCGACGGGCCGCTGGCCAGCGTCCGCGATATCGGTCTCGGTGACCTGCCGTACTCGGGGCCGACGGCGGCGTTGACCGATGTGTGGCGCGCGCTGCGCGCCAGCATGCGATCGGTCCTGGAGGAAACCAGCCTGGCCGACGTCGCCGCAGGCACGTTGCCCGCCCACGTCGGCAAGCTCGCCGACGCCTACCGCCGTCAGGAGTCCACACGCGGGCACTCCGTCGAGTAGCGGCTGATCAGCCCGCGCCCGAACCGTACGGCCGGGTGAGAATCTCCAGGTAGTGGCCGGCGGGATCCAGGAAGTACACGCCGCGGCCGCCGTCGTTGTGGTTGATCTGGCCGGGGCGCGTTCGGCGGGGATCGGCCCAATGCTCCATGCCGCGCGCCTGAATACGCCCGTAGATCTCGGAGAACTCGTCTTCAGAGACCAGGAACGCGTAGTGCTGCGGACGGATCTCCTGGCCCTCCGGCATGTCGGCGTAGTCGAGGCTGACGTCGTGGTTGAGCGTCACCGCCATGAAACGGCCGAACGGTTGCGGATCGGGCAGCCCGAACAATTCGGTGAGAAACGCCGCCGACTGGGTCTTGTCTCTGGCGGCGACGATGGTGTGGTTGAACGTGATAGCCATACGAGTCCAGTCAACCACCGCAGCGCACCCCGCGCCAGGAGCCGACGAAAGGCGATGATGGAGACATGACAGATCCGGCGGTGTTGCGCGGGCCACGGGTCACGCTGCGCGCGCCCACGATCGATGACGCCGAGCCGCTTTTCGAACGCGTCACCTCCCACCCGGAAGTGTCGCGCTACATGGCATGGCCTACGCATCCCGACGTCGCCGAGACTCGTCGCGTGATCACCGAAGTGTTCAACGCGGGCGGTGAAACCACGTGGCTCATCGACCTGCGCGGCGGCGGCCCCATCGGCGCGTGCGGCTGGCACCACCCGAGCCCGCACAGCATTGAGTTCGGCTACTACCTGGGCCGGTGGTGGTGGCGTCGAGGCTTGATGTCCGAGGCGGTGTCGCTGCTGCTCGGGGAGGCCCAGCGCGACCCTGCCGTGTACCGCATCTGTGCGCACTGCCACCCCGACAACACCGCGTCAGCACGGCTCCTAGAACGCAGCGGGCTGAAGCTCGAAGGCCGGCTCGCTCGATATGCCGTGCTACCCAACCTCAGCGATGAGCCACAAGACTGTCTGCTGTTCGCCAAGGCCGTGCGGTAGCCGCTAACGCGAATCATCGACGACCACGTCGCCGTTCTCGGACCGCACGGTGACGACTGCCGCCGCGGTCTCTCGATCGGTCGCTCGGGGTACTCGCACGACGGTCTCACCGTTGTTGGTGCTCGCGTCCACCGCATACTCGTCACGCGCGGGCAATCCGATGACAATCTCACCGTTGTCACTGGTCGCATCGACCGTGCGCGGCGCCTCGGCGAAGTCCACGATGATCTTCCCGTTACCCGTGGTAGCGCTGAACGATTCGGACACGGAGATGGGATCTCTAGTCGACACTTCGCCGTTGTCGGTGTGGACCTCGATCCGGCGGGCAGATCCTTCGAGAATGACCGCCCCGTTGTCGGTGCGCGCGATGAGCCGATCGAGATCCGCCTGCGCTCTCACCACACCGTTGTTCTGCTGGGTGATGACGGTCAGTCCGCGCGCAAGGTCAGGGGGCAGCACGACGGTGATCTCGCCGGCGCGGCTCCACTGCAGGAACGCCGACGGCTCACCGTTGATGGTTATGCGAGCGTCCGCGCCGTCGGCGTTGACCGACAACGGTTCTGCACCGGCAGCCGTCGAATTGACCATCCGCAGATCGACTCTAGGCTCACGTGCTTCGCGATCGCTGGTGATGCTGATGGCAGCTGGTACGGACCCGGTGTCGACGACCAGCGATCGCACCGCGGACGGCAGCGGTTTGGAATCGGTGACGACACGAAACGAGCCGATGCCCCACGCTGCCACACCGAGCGCGACGAGCGACCCCACCACCAGCACGGCCGCCGCGACGATCAACGTGGCACGGATGGCGGTGCGCCCACCCGGGGACAGCGACGGCGGCGGGGCAGGGGTCTGCGGCGGCGGAGCGGTGGTGGTCACGATGGAAATCCTTCCAGCAGTTCAGGACTCGAGAAAGCGCAGCACCGCCAGCACGCGGCGGTTCTCGCTTTCGTCGGGAACCAGATCCAGTTTGGTGAAGATCGACGCAATGTGCTTTTCCGCCGAACCGATCGAGACGTGCAGCGCGGCCGCGATCGCCGAGTTCGTCTTGCCCTCCGCCATCAACTGCAGCACCTCACGTTCCCGAGGGGTGAGCTGATCCAGCGCGCTGTGGTGTTGTGAGCGCACCAGAATCTGCGAAACCACTTCGGGGTCGAGCACGGTGCCGCCGGCGCCGACGACCTCCACGGCGTCGAGGAAAGCGGGCACGTCGGCCACCCGGTCCTTGAGCAGATAGCCGAAACCTTTGGTGTCCGAGGCGATCAACTCGGCTGCGTAGCGTTCCTCGACGTAGTGAGATAGCACCAGCACCGCCGACTCCGGGTTCTGACTGCGCAGCAGCGCGGCGGCCCGGATGCCTTCGTCGGTGAACGTGGGTGGCATGCGCACGTCGACGATGGCCAGGTCCGGACGCTTCTCGTTGACCAGGCGCAGCAGGTTGCCGGCGTCGGGCACGCCGGCAACCACCTCATGGCCGGCGTCGATGAGAATGCGTTCGATCCCGGCCCTCAGCAGGGCGGAATCCTCGGCGATCACGATGCGCATGGCAATACCGCTGTCACGATCGTGGGGCCTGCCGCCGGGCTGGAAACGGTGAACGTGCCACGGGCCGCCCGCACCCGTTCCGCCAAACCCCGCAACCCCGTCGCGTCGTCGGCGTCGGTGATCTGCGCCCCGCCACGACCGTTGTCGAACACCGACACCGACAACTGGCTCGACGCCTCATCGAACCGCACGGTGACCACGGCCTGGTTGGCGTGCGCGTGCTTGGCGACGTTGGTCAGCGCTTCGGCGACAACGAAGTACGCACAGGCCTCGGCCTCTTCGGGCAACCGGTGCGGCAGATGGAGGTTGAGCGTGGTGGGTACCGGGGACCGTTGCACCACCGACGAAAGCGCCGCGTCGAGGCCGCGATCGGACAAGATCGTCGGTGCGATCCCGCGCACCACGTTGCGCAACTCGACGAGCGCGCTCTTGGCGTCATCGTGCGCCTCGGCGATCAGCGTCTTGGCCGCGGGCAGGTCGGTATCCAGCTTGGTCTGGGCCAGCCCGATCGTCATCGCCAGCGACACCAACCGCGGTTGCACGCTGTCATGCAGGTCGCGCTCGATGCGGTGCCGCTCCGTCTGCGCCGACGACACCGCACCCGCGCGGGCGTCGGCCAGCGCGTTCACCTGGTGCTGCAGCGCCGCCGTGGACGACGGCGAGAGCAGCCACCGGTCGATCGAGGCGTCCAGCTTCGGCGCGAAGACCAGGATCGCCAGCGCCGCGGCGACGGCGACCACGGCCAGCGCCCACGCCAACGGCACCGGCAGGAACGAGATCCCCGCGTCGTCGTCGCTCTGCTGGACGGCCATCGCACCCGCCGGGCCCACAAAGGCGAACACCAACAGAGCGAACGCGATACCGGTCGCCAACATGTCGTAGCTCATCCGCAGGTAGTGGTGGGCCACGGCCTTCCATAATCGGGAACCGCTGATGTCCAGCCACAACTGGTGCAACCACCGCTGAATGCCCTCGTGCGGCGACATCCGTCGCGGCGGAACGCCGATACCCAAGCTGAATACCGCTTCACTGCGGACCCGCTCGACCCAGTCCACGCCGCGCATCAGGTAGACGAAAACCACGACGGCCAGGGCAAATCCAATGCCGCTGGGGATCGACGAGATGCCGAGGATGAGGATGCCCAACGGGATCCAGAACCACACCAGGGCCAGCGCCGCGCCGGTCATCATCGATGCGGTCGGCACCACACCGATGTGCCTGCTCGACACGTTCGTGTGTGTGTCGACGGGCGCGGTGGCTTCGGGACTCGTGTCGGTGACGGCGACCATGCACCCAACCTATGGACTCAGCGCGGCGGGCAAAACCGCGTTATCCGTAGACTCCGGTGGGGGTAAACCCCCGCTGCGATTTCGGCGCGGCCATGCCCCCTCACTCAGGGTGCATGAGCGCGCCGAAGTCACTTCGGGGCTGTCAACTCCAGCGCGATGTTGTCCGGATCGCGGAACTCCAGGATGTACATCGGCCCGATGTCCTTGACCGGCTCGTGTTCGACGCCAAGCGCATCGAGATGTTCTGCTGCCGCGTCCAATTCGGCCTTGCTGTCCAGGCGGAATGCCAGGTGATCCAGGCCGACCCGGTTCTCATCGAAACGGTCGGAGGCGACGGGCCGCAGCCCCACCAGCATGCCGCCGAGGTCATAGATGACGCCGCCGAAGAGAAAGCCGAGGGCCTCGCGGGTGGCTTCGTCGGCCTTGTCGGGTATCTCGAGCAGGACACCCCAGCCGAACACGCTTTCGTAGAACTGTCGTGACCGCTCGATATCGGTGACGGTGAGCCGAACATGTGCGACGGACCGGGTGTTGATCGCCATGGCTGCCATGCTGCCAGCGGACACGATTCGTCGAGGTCAATCCGGGGGCATCGGGTCGGGCGTGCCAGAATCGGCCTCGTGCAGATCGGGATGACCATGCCGGTGATGGAAGCCGACCTCGATGCCGCCACGCTCAAGGCGTGGGCCCGGACCATCGACAACGGACCGTTCTCGTCGCTGTGCTGGGGGGAGCGGATCGCGTTCGACAATCCCGAGAGCCTGACGTTGCTGGGTGCGCTCGCGGCGTGGACCGACCGGGTGCGGTTGGTGACGACGGTGGTCGTGCCGCAGTTGCACGACCCGGTCATGCTGGCCAAGCAGTTGGCGACCGGTGACATGCTGTGCGACGGCCGGTTGACCGTCGGCGTCGGTGTCGGCGGCAGGCACGAGGACTACCACGCTGTCGGTGCGGACCCGGCGACGCAGACCATGCGGGGGATGGCCGAGCGCGTCGCGGTGATGAAACGCGTATGGGCCGGCGAGACAGTGACCGACTCCGTCGAATCCGTCGGGCCGCCACCGGTTCAGGCCGGCGGTCCGCCGCTGCTGGTCGGCACCATCGGACCGAAAACCGTGCGCAGCGCCGCACAATGGGCCGACGGTATGGCGGGCACCACCCTGGACCTCGACGTCGCCAGCCAGAACGAACTGTTCGACGTCGCACGCGAGGCATGGGCTCATGTTGGAAAGCCCGGCCCGCACCTGGCCACCTCGTTCTGGTTCGCGATCGGTGACCGCGACGACGCGCGGGCGCAGGTGCACCGCCATCTGCGGCGTTACATGAACTGGATTCCCGCCGAGTATGTCGACGCGATGGCCCCCAGCACCGGATGGGCCGGCGCCGATGACGAGTTGGCGGAGGTGCTGCGCAGGTTCAACGAGATCGGTGCCGACGAAATCCACCTCATCCCAACCAGTTCCGACACCGACCAACTGCGACGGGTCGCCGACGTGGTGAAGGACTTCGCGTAACGTCTCGTCAGGCGTTGCCGCCCGCGGGGGGTCCGCCCAACGGCGGGTCATAGATGGAGGCCAGCCGGGCAAGCGTCAGCGCGCCGATTAGGAGCCCGAAGTCACGCAGTGCGACGTCGTAGTAGCCGGACAACGTCAGCAGGTTGACGATGATGCCGGCGAGCCAGGCGGCCACGATGTAGGCGGCGTAGCGCGGTTTGATCGCCACCGCGATGCCTGCGACGATTTCGATCACACCGACGACCGCCATCGTGTGCGCGGCGCTGAGCGGGCTCAGGTCTGCGATCCAGCCTGCCAAGTAACCCTCCCAGTTCGCCGGCGACGTGATGAGCAGGTTGAAGAACTTGTCGAGGCCCATGACGATCGGCAGCACCGTAAACCCCACCCGTAAGAGTGCGAACGCACCGTATGCGGGCTCGCGTCGGGCTCGATCGAGCATGCCGGTCGGAGCGGTTGCACGTGAAGTGGTCATGTCGAACTCCTTCTAAAAGTAGCAATATGCATTTTTAGAATCTCCCTGCGGGTTTAATTTGTCAATATCTTTTGGTGTTAGAGTTGGGGTATGCCCGTCCGTCGACCCAGTGACTTGGCCGCGCTGACCGGGTTGAGCCATCTGGAAGATCCGGTCCGGCGTCAGTTGTATGAGTGCGTGGCTGAAAGCGAGGCAGCGATCTCGCGAGAGCAGGCGGCCGCGGTGGTGGGCATCGGACGCACCTTGGCCGCCTATCACCTCGACAAGTTGGCCGACGCCGGCTTGCTCACGATCAGCTATCAACGCCTCACCGGGCGCGACGGGCCAGGGGCCGGTCGTCCGGCGAAGCTGTACGCGCGGGCACCGGGGGAGATGACGATCAGCGTGCCGCCGCGCGACTACGAACTGCTGGCGAGGTTGCTGGTGGGAGCCGTCGAAAAGGATCACAGCGGCGCAGTGAAGGCGGCAGTGGACGGCGCCGCCTTCGAAGCCGGCAGGACCGTTGGAACCGAATCAGCGCCAGACATCGTCGGGGCGCTGCGTCGGTGTGGCTACCAGCCCCACGTCGACGACGATTGCGTCAGCCTGCGAAACTGCCCGTTCCATATGGTCGCTCGTGACCATATGGAGGTGGTCTGCGGTCTGAACCTGCGACTCGTCGAGGGGATTCTCGCGGGTTGTGACCAACCGCGGGCCCACGCCGAACTCACCCCGCACCCTGACCGGTGCTGTGTGGTGGTGCGCGGCGTGGGGCCCCACGATTGAGCCACGCGCTCGAGCCGAATCAGTCAGTGCCGCCGTCGGAGTCGCTGCCCGAGTTGTCGCTCGAGCCGGATTCGGAGCCGGAGTCCTGGCCCGCGTCGCTGGCGTCCGTGCCCGAGCTGTCATCCCCGACGTCAGTGCCGGAACCGACGTCGGTGGGATCCTCGGCGCCGACGGTGTCTGCGTCATCGGTGACGACTTCTTCGACATCGACGACCTCGTCGACGACCAGTGCTGTCGACGTCTCGGTGTCTGCGGCGTCATCCACGGAAGCCTCGGAGGCCGCGCCGACGCTGTCGTCGTCGGCAGGACCGCTCGAATCCGTTTCGCCGGCACCGCTTTCGACGCTCATCGCGAATGTCTGCGCCCCGGGATCTGGAAGGTTCTCGGGCCCGCCGGCCGAGGCGCGCAATGCGGTGTCGGCGGCCGGTGTCACCATGGCATCGGGTGTGACGCCGTCGATGATCGACACCAGGGCGTCGGCGATGGCGGTGCTGAAGAACGCCCCGGTCTCAGCGGCAGCGGTGATGAGGCCGCCGAACAACTCCGCGCCCGCAGTTGCGAAGCCAGTGATCAGCTCTGCGCCGAAGGCGACCGCCGCTGCTGCTTGCGCAATCCCGAAGCCGACGAGTCCTGCGGTCTGCGCGGTGGCGAAGACCACCAACTCGGCCAGGGAGTCGACGACGAACGCGCCGACCTCCACACCTGCTGCCGTGAGGCCCGCGACTGTGGCGGCACCGGCTGCGACCAGACCGACGAACGCGTCGACGCCGGATTCCAGGCCGGTGGCCGCGGCGGCGATGCCGAAGTTCACCAGCCCCGCTCCTTGCGTCACGAGGAATTCGAGCGGCGCTGCGAAGGGCGCGGGCAGCACCGAGTTCAATGCGAACGCAACGAGTTCGGCAGCACCGCTGATGTAGAACGTGCCGGCTTCGGCCGCTGACCCGATCAGGTCGACGAAGGCATCCGCACCCGAGGCCAACAGGCCGACTAGTCCCGCTCCGGCTCCAGCCAGAGCGACCGCCGCCTGCGCGACGGCGAAGTTCACCAACCCCGCGGCCTGGGTCACGCCGAAGATGATGAGCTCAGCCAACTGGGTATTGAAATACACGCCGGCTTCCGCGCCCGCTGCCACCAACTCGGTGACCGTGGTGGCCCCCGCTGCGATGAGCCCTGCGAACTGTGTGGCGCCGAAGGTGACGCCCTCGGCGACCGAGATCAGGCCGAAGTTCACCAACTCGGCGGTCTGCGTGATCAAGAACGTCAACGCCGATGCGGCGTCGGCGGGATCAAACAGCGCGGGGCTGGGGGCGATATCCAGGATGGAGGCCAGCAACTCGTTGTTGGCCGAAACGGACGGCAATGACGGGATCGCGACCTCGGACGCAGGCGCTGCGATGGGGCTGGCGATCAAAGCGGTGGCGCCGACGATAGCGACGCCGGTGGTGATGAGTGGGCGGGCTGCGATTTCCATGAGATGTTCCTACTGTGGGGAGGGCCAGAGCAAATGTTGTACGGATCACAGTTCCCGCAATTAGCAAAGCCAAACCAGATTTATTGACGGATTTGTCGGACGGGGCATGGGCGTGTTGCATGGCTTGGTTAACACGAAACCCTTCCGCGCGATCAAGATTGGTTGTATCCAACCGATCACTGATGGTGAATGGGGCGCGGAGAAGGAAACTATGGCAAAGAGCAGTTGGCGGCATCACGGGCTTATTGGCGGCGGACACCGGTCCGCTGACGATGAGATTGCAGTGACGACGATCAGCAACCTGAATCCTTGCCAGCAAAGGCAATGAACCGTACGATCTGATCGCCGGTCAAGATCCGGCGGGGATGCTCAGCTCTCGTTATCTCGCCGATCAAACCCTCCGTCAGATGAGCTCCAATTTGTGGTACCGAATCGGTTCGGTGACCGGGGTGCGGGGTCTGTTTCCGTAGCCGAGAGCAATCAAACATCGCGGGCCCAGGCGGGCATCCATCGTGCGTGGGCGAACTGGTATCAGAGACAACCAGGCGCGCGGTGTGGTTAACGGCGTGATCCGGTGGGACGATAAACCTATTGGGAAGAATCACAGGCTTCGCCGGGTTGAGCCCGAGAACGGTGAACGTCTTCCTGATAGCGGCGGGTAAACCGGCCGATAGGAGTATTTCCATGAATAGATCAACACTGAAAGCGATCGCCGCAGGGTTCGCCCTCACCGGTGCACTGGGTCTCGCGTCCGTCGGGCTCGGCGCCGGGCAGGCTCATGCTGACCACGACTGGTGGTGGCACCCGCCATCACCTGGCCACCACCACCACGTCCTTCCGCCACCGGGGCATGTCGGGCAGCTACCGTTCGTGCCGCCACCCGGGCACCTCGCGAAACTCCCGTTTGTGCCGCCGCCTGGGCACTGGGACAAACCCTGGAAGTGGTGAAAGCAGTCGCCCGCCCGATGGCCGCCCCGCGTCAGCGAGGCGGCCAGCCGGTTAATCTGCCACCGTGTCTACAAACTGGTCGCCGGCCCGACTCGGCAATCTGAGCGGCAAGCGCATCATCGTCACCGGCGCCACCAACGGTGTAGGTCTCGCGACGGCTACCGCGCTTGCCCGCGCGGGCGCGCAGGTGATTCTCGCGGTCCGCAATCTCGAGCTCGGTGCACAACGCGCTGCGGAGATGGGCGGCGACACGTCCGTCGTCAAACTCGACCTCGCCGATCAGTCCTCGGTGCGGGCCTTCCCCAGCTTGTTCGATGGTGACGTCGACATCCTGATCAACAACGCCGGCATGGTGGCGCAGCGGCGAAGCAACACGGTCGATGGCTTCGAAATCACGCTGGGCACAAACTTCCTGGGCCCGTTCGCCCTGACCAACCTGTTGTTCGAACGGGTGCGTTCGCAGATCATTAACGTTGGCTCCGACGCGCACAAGATGGCCAGCATCGCGTTCGACGACCCGCACCTGCGCACCCGTCGCTGGTCGGCGTTTCCCGCCTACGCGCGCTCAAAACTTGCCGTGATGCTGTGGGGCCTCGAACTCGACCGACGGCTGCGCGCAGCACGTTCACCGGTCTCGACCTACTTGACGCATCCGGGCTGGGTGGCGTCGAACTTGTCTCAGGTTTCGGAGCAACGGTTGATGTCGACGTTTCATACGGTGGTCAAGTCGGTGGCCGGCGTGCTTGCAAACGACCTCGACGCAGGCGCAGCTCCGACGCTGTACTGCATCACCGAACCGATTCCGCCGGGCAGCTACGTCGGTATCGACAGCAGGCTCGCGTTGAAGGGCGGCCCGACGCTCAGCGGCCGCGCGGCAGCCGCCTGTGACTACGAAAACGCTGGGAAGCTATGGGAATTCGCTGAGCGCGAGACCGGCACCAGCCTGCCTCAGACGACCACCGCAGCGCCGGAGGGGACCAGCTCGTAGGTCACCGTGTAGGTGGTGTCGCCCTCCGGGGTGACGATGGTATGGCTCTGTGCGCCTCCGTCGGACCAGCTGACGAACACCAGCTGCCCTCCTGTGCCGGGCTGCGGCGACGGCGCGTTGAGGACGCGCTCGACGCCCACCACGGCCTGCTCCTCGACGTAGGAGCCCTTGTAGGGGATTCCGTCGATGGTGAAGGTGGCGTTGGGGTCACTGGCGTTGAACGTGAGCTTGACCAGGTTCGGCTTGATGTCCTTGTACACCGTGGTGGACAAGCCGCTGGAGTCGGTCACGGTCAGCGCTATCCGGTAGAAGGTGTTGCCGAGCTGATCGCGGGTGCGCGGGATCGTGACGGTTCCGGTCGGCCCGGTGATGTTGTCCCGGAACGGATGCACATGGTCGGCGTGGTGGAACACCACGGACCACTTGTAGGCGCTGGCAGGCAGCGCACCGTCCTGATCATCCGACCCGATGCCGCTGAACGACACGGTGTCGCCGGCATTGTACTTGTCCGGCACCTCGGTGATCTCCACGACCGGCGGCGTGCTGCCGACCACGATCCGCTGGGTCGCGGTACTGGTCTTGTCACCGTCGGTCACCGTCAAAGTCACGGTGTAGGCGGTGAAGTCGGCGCCGGTGTTGGTGAAGACGATGGTCGGGTTGGCCTCGGTCGACGTGCGGCCGTTGCCGAAGTTCCACTCGTAACTCAGCTCGTCGCCCTCGGGGTCGGTGGATTCGCCGGCCGAGAACTGGACCTCCAGGGAGTCCTCGGCGGTGTAGGTGGACGACGCGTTGAGCACGGCGGTCGGGCCCCGGTTACCGCCGGACGGCCGGATGACCGAAAGTGTGCCCGGATAGATGTTCAGCTGATAGATGTTGCCATCGGGCCCCTGATCGAGTTTGACGGTGGTGCCGGCCTGGTTGTCGAACATGCGCTCGCTGATCAGGCTGGTGAACTCCGAATCGAACGTGAGCTCTTTGATCCAGCCGACCGAGTAGTCGGCGATGAACACCTTGTTCTGGTATTCCTCGGGGAATGTGCTGCCGGTGTAAACCACGACCGACGTGATCGAGCCCGCGTTGGCCGGCGGCGTGGAGTGGCGGTAGGCGTAAATGGGATCGACGTACGCGCAGTCATCACCGGTGCAGAAGCCTTCGACCGCGGGCCAGCCGTAGTTCGCGCCGGCCGTCACGATATTGAGTTCTTCCCAATTCGCTTCGCCCACATCGCCGACCAACAGCTGGCCGTCGGGAGTGAACGTGAAGCGGAACGGGTTGCGAAGTCCGATGGCGTAGATCTGGTCGACCGCATCCGGATGGCCGACGAACGGGTTGTCTTCGGGCGCACTGCCGTCGCGGTTCAGCCGCAGGATCTTGCCGTGGATGTTCGTCAGGTCCTGAGCGTTGCCGCTCTCGGTATTGTCACCCACCGCCCAGTAGAGATGCTCGCCGGCAGGGTCGAATTGCAGTTCGCCGCCGTGGTGGAAGTTGTTGCCCAACTCGGTTGACTTCAGCAGTTCGACGGGCTCGCCCACCACCTGGAACGAGTCGTCCAGTGTCAGCTTCGAGAGCCGGTCGTAGTTGTCCGCTCCCGTGTAGGCGACGTAGATGGTGTGGTAGCCGGGCTTGTCGCTGTCCCAGAACTGCGGATCGATCTCGATGCCCACTAGTCCGCGTTCACCGTCCGCGGTCACGGTCGGAAGGTCGATCAGCGTCGCCACGTTGCCGGTGGCCGGATCGTAAACCTTGATCGCCCCGGCCTTCTCGGTGATGAAGATGCGGTGGATTTGATCGGGATGCTCTGTGTCGGTGAGAATGTCGAAGTCCGTCGGTTCGTTGAGACCCGACACGATGGCGACGCGTTCGAGCTCGGCCGGCAGCCCCGTGGAATCCGCGCATTGCGCGAGGAACTGGGTGAGCTCCGCCGAAATTGCGCGTCCCTGCGGCGAATTGCCGAAATCGGTTATGGCATCAGTGATCTGCGTTGCGACGTAGTTGACGAAGCGCCCGATCGGGGTGCGGTTCAGGGCGTCGATGACCCGGGTGACCTCTCGGCGCGCGATCTCCAGCACCGCAGCCACGATCGGCGGCGCCGACGGGGCGCCACCGCCGGAGCCCGCGCCGCCGCCTCCGTTGATCGCGCCGGTCACGACGCTGACCAATTTCGTCACGCCGTTGATGACGCCGCATACGCATTCGGTCACCTTGGCCTGGATGTGGTGCACAACCTCCTCGGGTGTGGGCAGGCTCGGCAGCGCGGCCGCAATTCGGTTGGCGGATGTGGCCGTTGGGTTTGCGGCGCCGCTCAGCAGCGCGACGGTCTCGGTTTCGGTTGACGACTGGGTGGTCGACGTATCGGCCGTCTCGGCACGGGTTTCGGAGGCTTTGGTGCTCACCGCCTGTGCGACTGTTTCGGTTTCGACGTCGGTTTCGGGCTCGTCCTTGACCTCGGGGGCTGGCGTCGACTCGGTGTCGGTCGCGTCGTTGTCATCCTCGGGCGGGGTTTCTCCTTCGGTGTCGGTGAGGTCGGTGTCGTCGACGGCCTCGTCTTCACCGTCCTCGAGGTCCTCACCGTCCTCGAGGTCCTCACCGTCCTCGAGGTCCTCTTGGTCCTCCACGTCCTCGAGGTCGTCGGTGTCCACGTCGTCGAGATCATCGGTGGGTTCTTCGGAATCGGAAGTATCGGTGTCGGCTTCGTTCGTCGACGTGTTGTTGGACTCCGATGTGTCCGACGACTGCGAGGACGCGGACGAAGAGGAGGTAGCGGAAGAGGTGGAGGTGTCTTCTGCCCACGCCACACCGGGCATGGCAACCACGCCGGCGACGCCCAATGCGACGGCGAGCGCGCCGACGCGACCGATGTATTTGGCATAGCCGGCCGCTGCCGCTCTGGTCGCGTTCCTCGAACGCGCAACTGTGGCGTGTGCGCCGTGCGCGTCGGTGTGATCGGCGGCCGGCATGGATCCCCCCAGGTTTCGTCCTCGTCACTACGACTTCGCCAGCAACTATGGCACTTTCGATCGACTGACACGTCAAAACGCTGCACACCGGCAATGTGGCGGATGTGAAGTACGTCATGCATTCATCGGAAGCATTTGCTGTCGGTGCTATGCACGCCGCATTTCTCCTTGTCGAGGGCTTGTATTACCAAGCGGGTGAGTTGCATGCAGCGGCGTGGCGAGAACCCGCCGCGCAAACTGCCACGCGCGGCAGAGCGCGCCCGCACCCGCGTCCGTCGTCGCCCGGCATGCCGACGCCGGACCCATCTCGTTTACGCTGACGTCGACAGCGAGTAGCAAAGGAGACGAGGATGGCGTGGTTTCTGGCACTGCAGGGGTCGGCCCACCAGACTCATCAGTCGTCGGCGTATGAGCTCCAGGACTCAGTGGACCGGGACAAGCTCGCGGAAGAACTCGCCGGTGCCGCAACGCTGGACCGGGTCGTTCCGGTCGCGGCGATGCTGCCGCAGTCCAAAGGTCGTCGGCAGAAGGTGACGCTGTACGTGCGTCCTGCGGCGTGGGGGATGTGGACCTTCTACCAGATGTCGGAGGAAGACCAGCGTCAGCTCATCAAGGAGAACCCCTTGCTGAACGCGCTTGCCCAGGGCGTCGCGCAACGAGCGCAAGGAAATCCGGGACAGAACCCGCTGTTCGGTCAGCAGTAGCGCGCCAACGCCGGCGTCGAGATTGCAGCCAGGGTTGTTCCGCGGCGCTGGCCACAGCCCTCAGTGCGATTTCGGGCATTCGGGCCGGTAAAAGAGTGCCCCCGGCAGGATTCGAACCAGCGGCCGAGCAAACCACCCTCACCCGCCGTCACCAGCCGTTACCCCTCCTGAGCTGCTTGTGTCGCCCGAACTCTATGTGGACAGCAATGGACAACCCGTACCCTGGTGTGGCCAGCTAGATAGCACGGAGATACCACGGGGGCGGGCATGGGCGGGCGGTTCAACCGGCGGGGGTGGGGCTGGATTCGCAAGCTGCCGTCGGGACGGTGGCAGGCGTCCTACGTCGGGCCGGACCTGCGGCGGCACAACGCCCACACCACCTTCGGCGCGAAGATCGACGCCGAGGCGTGGGTGGCCGCGGAGCGCCGCCTCATGGAGCGCGACGAGTGGACGCCGCCGGCGCAGCGCAGGGCCGCACGGCGAGGCGAGGAGCTCACGGTGGGGCAGTACGCCCAGCGGTGGATCGCCGAGCGCGACTTGAAGTTCCGCACGCGCCGCCACTACGAGTCCTTGCTGGACCGCCACATCGACCCGGCGCTGGGGGACGTGGCGCTGAGTGGGCTGAGCTCACAGGAAGTGCGCGCCTGGCATGCGGCGCTGGCCCCGGGTCATCCGACCACCCGAGCGCACGCCACGGCTCGTACAGACTCCGTCAGGGCAGCCAGGCCCACCCACCGTAGACGGTTGGTTTGCAATACAAAAAGGTCGCAGTCTCAGTGACGACCACGGAACCGGGAACCATACAAGGGCTGCCCGGCAGAATGTACTGATTCGGCGCTGACGCAGCTGGATTCGGGATGTCATCCGGGGTGAGTGACCACTGGTGACCGTCGGTGCCCTGAAGCCGCGCACAGTAGTAGAGGGTGCCGTCCGAGGCGGTACCGATAGCGTTTGGTGTCACACACCAGTCGCCGAGAGCGCCGGCGGGTGGGTACTGAGGTGCGGTCGTGGTCGGCGTCGCTGACGGTGGCGGCGGATCACTCGTAACTGGCGGCGGAGGGGTACTCGTCGTCAGGGGGACGGGCTTGGTCGGCGTCGGTGGCACGGTCGTCTCGGATGCAGTCGGCGCGGGACTGGGGACCGATGCGTCGTCTCGTTGATCCCAGGGCCGCCACAGCACCGCACCGACGGCTAGCAACCCGAGCACCGCCGCGACGGCAAGAACCGTTAGGGCCAGAGGACGGTGGCGGTGTGCTGCGACCGCAGTTTCAGCTGCCGGGGTGGATGCCTGCTGGGTGCGGGCTGCTGCGTAACCCACTCCGCTCTGGGCGACCGCTGCTGCGAACTCGCGGGCGAAGTCCTGGCAGCGCGGGAACCGTTTGGCGGGGTTCTTGGTCAATGCGCGAGCAAGTAGGGCGTCGAAGGGCACCAGTCTGTGGTGAATCGTCGAAGGAGCAGGGGGCGGTTGGGCAAGGTGGCGGCTGATGACCACCGCTGGGTTCGAGTGCGGAAAAAGAAGCGATCCCGTCAACAGGTGGAAAGCGGTGGCGGCAAGCGCGTACTGGTCGGCACGGCCGTCCATGTCCTCGCCCATGAGCTGCTCGGGGGCGGCGTAAGCCACCGTGCCCACGGTCATATTCGTGGCGGTGAGGCCGCTGATCTCTCCGATGTTGCGGGCGACGCCGAAGTCGGCCAGCAGCACCCGCCGCTCGCCGTCATCGTCGGGCTTGGCCAGCATGATGTTGGCCGGCTTCACGTCGCGGTGGAGGAGCCCACGGTTGTGCGCGTAGTCGAGTGCGGCCGCCACGGCGGTGACGATCCCCGCCACTTCGTCGAGCGGCATGCCCGCCGGGTAGCGGTCGACGAGGAACCGGCCCGCGTCGACGCCGTCGACGAAGTCCATCGAAATCCAGAGCTGACTCTTGTACTCGCCGCGGTCGTGTAGCCCGACGACGTTCGGGTGCCATAGCCCCGCTGCCAGGTCGGCCTCGCGGACGAACCGCTCGCGGTACTCGGGGTCCGCTGAGATGTCGGCCGGCAGCACCTTCAGCGCGTCGCGGC
>NZ_JBEFRW010000014.1:0-117483 GCF_053483195.1 Mycolicibacterium sp. XJ2546
CACCGCCCACCGCTCCGGACCCTTAACAGCCATGACCGGCTCCTTCCAGGATCGTGACGGCAGAGACGGCCGTCGGCCCACCGATATTGTGCGCCAAGGCGATCCGCGCTCCGTCCACTTGGTTGACCGCGTCTCCACGGAGCTGCTGGAAAAGCTCGACGCATTGCGCCACCCCGGTGGCCCCCGGTGGATGGCCTTTGGCCTTCAGTCCGCCGCTGGGGTTGACCGGCAGCGCACCGCCAACACTGGTGACGTCGGTCTCGACAAGCTTGTAGCCACCGAAGCGCTCTGCGAAGCCGAGATCTTCATAGCTGATCAACTCGATGCCGGTAAAGAAATCGTGGACTTCGGCCACATCGACGTCGGCGGGTGTCATACCGGCCATGGTGAATGCCTGCTTGGCCGCCCGGACCGTCGCGGGAAACGTCGTCATATCCGGTTTGTGTTGATGCATCACCGAATCCAAGCCCAGGCCGACTCCCCTCACCCACACAGGCCGGTCGGTGAAGCGGTCGGCCACGTCTTCGGCAGCCAGGATCAGCGCTGCTGCACCGTCGCTTTGCGGAGCACAGTCATACAACCCGAACGGCGTGACGATCACCGGCGCCTGAAGCGCCTGCTCGATGGTGATCTCGAAGCGCAACCGCGCCTTGGGGTTGTTGACGCCGTGGCGGTGGTTCTTCACCGCGACCATCGCCAGGTGCTCGCGGGTAGCGGGTGACTCGTGCAGGTAACGCCGAACGTGCAGCGCGAATCCGGCAGGCGAGACGAGGCCCAGCGGGTAGTCCCACGCCATGTCACGGGCCATCGCCTCCCACTCCCACACCATGTCCGCTGATGTGGTGTCGCGCAGCTTATCGGCTCCCATGACCAGAGCGACGTCGAAAGCGCCAGAGGCGACGGCGAACAACGCGTTGCGTACCGCGTCGTTTCCGGTGGCGCACGAGTTTTCCACCCGGGTGACCGGCAGGTCGGGCAATCCGAGCGTGTCGGCGAGGATTCCGGCGGGGAACCCGTCGGCGGTGCCCATCGCCCCGAACCAGGCGGCCTGCAGGTCGTGTTTGGCGATGCCCTTGTCCACGCTGGTTGCACACTCGGCGAATGCCATCGGCAGCAGGTCTTTCATGCCGAGCGCGAAATGCTCGCCGAACGCTGTCATTCCGGCGCCGACGACCGCGACGCGTCTCATGCCACGACCTGTTCTGGCTCGAACATGTAGCCGTAGTCGGGCACGCCGCTGCGCACTGCGACGCGGCGCAGCGCCAACCGGCCGCGGTCACCGATGTCGACCGTGCCGGGCGCGGCTCCGGTCACCTTGACCAGCGCGCGGACCCCGACGCCGTCGAGTTCGACGATCACCAGCGAATAGGGAGTGCGCAGACCGGGCACCGGCATCTGCACTGTGGTCTCGGTGTACACCGCTCCCGTTCTGGGCAGCGGCACCAGTTCGTAACCGGTGGACAGCGTCCCGTCGTCGGCGAGCCGGTAGCGCGGCGGAAAGTCCAGCGTGTCGCCGTCGGCGAAGCTGCCTGCTTCCCAACGGGTTTTGGCTTCGAAGGCCCGCTCGTATGCGGCCAGTGAGATCGGCAGATCGGCGTCTGCGACGTACTGGCCGTCGGGCATCGGTTGCGGCGGGGGCTCGCGGCGGTGCAGTTCGGCCACGCCTTCGGTGACCGTGATGCCGGACAGGGTGGCTTGTTCGACCGCCACCAGTGGCCCCGTCGCGCTTCGTTCGGCCATCCCGGCTAGCGCGAACAGGCTGGAGCTCGCCCCGACGGTCGGCAACTCGGGCGGATCGCCGATGCTCAGCTCCACCGCGGTGGCGTGGTCCACCCCGGCTACCGCGGCCGGGGTGTCCAGCCAGGCGGCTTCCAGGGAGGCGATGAGTCCCCGCTCGTGCAGCAACCGGGGGTCGCCGTAGTCGTGCACGTCGCCGGTCGCTTTGCGGGTGCGCACCGGAAGGCTGCGCGCGATGCGCGCCGCGGTGCGGACCTTCAGGCCGCGCTCGGCGGTCAGGACGGCGGCGGCGCCGGCGGGTTCGAGATCGCTGCCGATAATCAGCGTGCGCGGCCGCGCCGAGCTCAGCGCGTCGACGGTCGCGGGCGCGCCACCGAGGCGTTCGTCGACTTCCAGTTCCGGGTCCAGGCCCAGCCCGGCCAGCAGCACCGCGGCGCTGCTGCTGTCCAACATCGGCATGTTGCGGCTGACCAGGACGACGCGTTCTACTGCGCCACTAGCCAGCAACGCCGCACGGCCGGCTTCGACGGCCAGCGTGATGGCGTCTTCGTCGTCGCCCGGCACCCGGCGTGTGGGGCTACCCCAACACGGCAGGTAGGTGCCGATCGAAGCGACATGGGGCATTTGGTGATCCAGAACCTCTCAGCAACCTAGGTGACCGCGCCGGCCGTCTTGAGTTCGATGATGCGGTCCCAATCCAAGCCGAGTTCCAGCAATATTTCGTCAGTTTGCTCTGCAAAGCTGGGCGCGGGTGCGGTTTCAGGCGCCTTGACATCGAACTGCACCGGGTTCGCGACCAGTTCGAGCTCGCCCGCGGGCACCAGATATTCGTTGGCGCGGATTTGGGCGTCCTCGGCCGCCTGCAGGGTGTCCTGCACCGGCGCCCACGGTCCGAGCAGCGTCGCGAAGCGTTCGCTCCACTCGGCGAGCGGGCGCTTGGCCATGGCCTCTTTGAGGATCTCCGTTGCGGCCTCGGTGTTCTCCGCGATCGACTCGGTGGTGGCGAACCGCGGGTCGTCGATGAGTTCCTCGAGGTCCATGTGGCGGCACACGTCGGCCCAGAACTTGGTGGGCTGCATCATCACAAAGGAGATGTAGCGGTCGTCGGCCGTCGGGTACAGCCCGACAAGGGGGTTGATCGGCGAGCCGTGCACGCCGGGCGGAAACGCCTCCATACGTTGGCCGAGGTGTTTGGTCAGCGCGACGGTATGGCCCAGCGACCACAGCCCGCTGCCCAGCAGGGAGACGTCGACGACCGACGTCTCGCCGGTCCGCTCGCGCTTGAGCAGCGCGGCGGCGATCCCGCCGGCCAGGTTGGTGCCGGAGATGGTGTCGCCGTAGGCCGGTCCGGGTGGACCGACCATGCCGGGGGTGCCCGGTGGGGTGATGGTCGCGGCGGTGCCCGCGCGGCACCAGAAGGCGGTCATGTCGTATCCGCCCTTCACCGACTCCTCACCGCGTGGGCCCAGCGCGCTGCCCCGCGCGTAGATGATCGCGGGGTTGACCGCGCGGATGTCGTCGACGTCGATGCTGAACTTCTCACGATGCGCGGGCAGGAAGCTGGTCAGGAACACGTCGGCGCGGCGGGCCAGGTCCAACAGCACTTCTCGGCCCTCCGGCACCGACATGTCCAGCCCGATGCTGCGCTTGCCCCGGTTGGCGTGCTCGATGTTGGGGTTGGGGTCGCCTTCGACGCGCAGCAGCCCGGTCTGGCGCAGACCGCGCTGCGGATCACCCGTCACCGCGTGTTCGACCTTGATGACGTCGGCGCCCCATTCGCGCAGCACGGCACCGGCGGACGGCACGAAGCCGTACATCGCGACCTCGAGGACGCGGATTCCCTCCAGTGGCTTGCTCATTGCTGCCCCACCACCGTCGCGAACGTCTTGGATTCCAAGAATTCCTCCAAACCTGCGGTGCCCATTTCGCGTCCGATGCCCGACTGTTTGTAGCCGCCGAACGGGCTGTCGGGGCTGAAGTAGTTGCCGCCGTTGATGGAGAAGGTGCCGGTGCGGATCCGGCGGGCCACCCGCAGCGCCCGCTCCTGGCTGCCGAACACCGCCCCCGACAACCCGTAGATCGAGTTGTTGGCGATGCGCACCGCGTCGTCGTCGTCCTCGTAAGCGATGATGGCCAGCACCGGCCCGAACACCTCCTCCTGGGCGATCTCGCTGTCGGGGTCGACGTCGGTCAGCAGCGTGGGCGTGTAGAAGAAGCCGGGATCGACCTTCTGGCCTCCGGTCACCAGCGTGGCGCCCGCTTCGACGGCCCGCTTGACCATGCCGTCGACCTTGTCGCGCTGCTGCTCGCTGATCAGTGGCCCCATGTAGATGCCCTCGTCGGCCGGGTTGCCGTACCGCACCAGACCGAAGTTGTTCTTGACCAGTTCGACGATCTCGTCGTGGTGTTTGCGTGGTACCAACAGCCGCGACGTCAGCGCACAGCCCTGCCCGGCGTGGGTGACCATGCTGAAGGCGCTGAACAACGCGGCGGTGTTGAAGTCGGCGTCGTCGAGCACGATCGCCGCGGACTTGCCGCCCAGTTCGAGAAAGACGCGCTTGAGGGTCTCGCTGGCGGCCGACATGATCCGCCTGCCGGTCGGCGTCGAACCGGTGAAGGTGACCATGTCGACGTCGGCGCTGATGGTCAACGCCGCACCCACATCGGGATCGGCCCCGCTGAGCACGTTGACGACGCCGGCCGGGATGTCGGTGTGGTTGGCGATCAGCTCGCCGAGCGCGAGCGTGATCAACGGGGTGTCCGGCGCGGCCTTGAGCACGACGGTGCACCCGGCGGCCAGTGCGGGACCGAGCTTGGCCAGGGCCAGCTGGTTGGGATAGTTGTAGGCGATGATCGCGGCCACCACGCCGGCGGCTTCCTTCTCCACCCAGCGGTGATGTTGCATGCCGCGGCTTTCGATGTTGCCGAGGTCTTCGGTCATCGGATAGCTCTTCAGCAGGTCGGCGTAGTACCGCACGATCGCGATCGGCTGGTCGAGCTGGGCTCCCGCGCACAGCGCGGGCGTCGCGCCGACTTCGGCGATGGTCAGGTCGGCGAGTTCGTCGCGGTGCTCGACGAGCGCCTGATGCAACTGTTCCAGGCACCTAATACGAAGCTGCGCATCCGTCGCCCAGGCGGTTTCGTCGAACGCTCGACGCGCCGCTGCGACCGCCGCGTGGGCGTCGGCGACGGTGGCGTCGGGGGCGTGGCCGAGCACCTCGCCGGTGGCCGGATTAACAGAACGAAACGTCCGCGAGGTCTCGAGCAGCTGCCCGTCGATCAACATGCGTCGGTCGGCTTTCCCGGCGGCGGTGTCCGCCGGCTGATTGCCCTTCGGGATCGTGGTCGCTTCCTGCATCGTCCTCCTCAGCACACGTCCCATCTGGTGCAATGTGATGGAAACTTCATTCTCATCCTCGGCGAATCATACATTCGTACGAAGAGAACTCAAGGAAATGATCAGAATCCCTGCTGCCTGCGCTTTAATGGTGCGACAATCGTCGGCTCGACGTCTCATCGATGCGAATCGAACAGGCGTGATGTCTTGCGGGATCACAGTTGCCGAGAGTACGGTTCTCATATTCGGAAGGACGATTCTTGATAGTTGACGTTCGGGCGGTGGCATGAAGAACGCCGTCGTGACCGGTGGTGGTTCGGGCATCGGAGCTGCCATCGCGCATCGGTTGCGCGCCGACGGTCTGCACGTCGCCACGATCGACATCACTGCATCCGACGCCGAGTTCGCCTACACCGCCGATGTGACCGACCGCTCGCAGATCGATGACGCGCTCGCCGCGGTGCGCGCCCAACTCGGGCCCGTGACGGTTCTGGTCAACGCGGCCGGCCTGGAACGCTTCAAGCGCTTCACCGACATCACGTTCGAGGACTGGCAGAAGGTGATCGACGTCAACCTCAACGGTGTCTTCCACTGTGTGCAGGCCGTGCTGCCCGACATGATCGAGGCCGGCTGGGGCCGCATCGTCAACATCTCCTCGTCCAGCACCCATTCCGGGCAGCCGTACATGTCGCCGTACGTGGCGGCCAAGTCGGCGGTCAACGGGCTGACCAAATCACTGGCGCTGGAATACGGGCCGAGCGGCATCACGGTCAACGCCGTGCCGCCCGGGTTCATCGACACCCCGATGCTGCGCAAGTCCGAAGAACGCGGTTACCTCAAGGTGCAGGAGAGCATCGACACCACGCCGGTGCGCCGCATCGGCAGGCCCGAGGACATCGCGGCCGCTTGCGCGTTTCTCGTCTCGGAGGAGGCGGGCTATATCACCGGACAGATCTTGGGCGTCAACGGCGGCCGAAACACCTAACTGCCGATAACGAAAGGACACAACGAAGTGGGACGCGTACAAGGAAAGGTCGCATTCGTCACCGGCGCGGCGCGCGGACAGGGCCGCAGCCACGCGGTGCGGCTGGCCGAAGAGGGCGCCGACATCATCGCGGTCGACCTGTGCCAAGACATCCCGACCATCGGTTATTCGATGGCCACCCCGGAGGACCTCGAGGAGACCGGCAAGCTCGTCGAGAAGACCGGCCGCACCGCGGTGACCGCGCAGGCCGACGTCCGCGAAGCCGCCCAGCTGCGTGAGGCGTTGGAGCGCGGTATCGGCGAGTTCGGTAAGGTCGACATCGTCGTCGCCCAGGCGGGCGTCGCCGGCATGAAAGGCCAACCGCCGCTTCAAGCCTGGGTCGACGTCATCAACACCAACCTGGTCGGCACGATCAACGCGATCAACGTCGCGCTGCCGCATCTGTCTGAGGGCGCGGCGATCGTGGCGACGGGATCCACCGCGGCGCTGATGGACACCCACCAGAAGAACGATCCCGGCAACGATCCGGGTGGCATGGCCTACGTGCACTCCAAGCGCGCGCTGTCGGCGTACGTCCACGACCTGGCGACCGAACTGGCCCCGCGCGGCATCCGGGCCAACGTGGTGCATCCGACCAACTGCAACACCGACATGTTGCGCAGCGAACCGATGTACCGGTCGTTCCGCCCCGACCTGGAGAAGCCGACGCTGCAGGACGCCGAGCCGGTGTTCTATGTGCAGCAGGCGATGAAGGTGCCGTGGATCGAGCCCGAGGACATCAGCAACGCCGTGTTGTGGTTGGCCTCCGACGAAGCCCGTTACGTAACCGGGATGCAGATACGGGTGGACGCCGGCGGCTATCTCAAGTGGTACGACTACCACAACTAACCGGAGGTCAACGCAGATGAAGGTTTACGTCGACTCCGAACGGTGCCAGGGCCACACGCTGTGCGCGATGATCGCGCCGAATTCGTTCGAGCTCAGCGATATTGACGGCACCTCGTCGCCGGTCAACGAAGTGGTTCCACCGGATCAGCAGGACGCGGTGCGCGAAGCCGCGCAGTCCTGCCCAGAGCAAGCCATCACGATCGAAGAGTGACCCAGCAGAACACAGGAGAGCAGACGTGAGCGTCGACGACTTGAGCGCCGCCGACAGCGATCGCAAGAAGAATCGGTATCACTTCGATCGCCACACACCGGAATACCGGTTGCAGTTCGAAAAGATCACCGAGGAAATGCAGTCCCGGTGTCCGATCGCATGGACCGACACCTACAACGGGCACTGGGTCGCCGCCGACAGCAAGTACGTGTTCGAGCTGGCGCGCTGCCCGGCGGTGTCCAACCATCACGACATCACCGGCGAGACACCGTTCCAAGGCATCACGATCCCGAAAGCCAGTCGGGCCACCGTCGTGCGCGGCGGGATCCTCGAGATGGACGAGCCCGAGCACAGCATCTACCGCGGCGCGCTCAATCCGTATCTGTCGCCCGCCGCGATCAAGCGCTGGGAACCGTTTGTCGATGAGATCACCCGCGCCGCACTCGACGAACACATCGAAAGCGGCCGAATCGACTTCGTCGAGCACCTGGCCAACGTGGTGCCCGCGGTGTTCACGCTCGCGATGATGGGCATCGAGCTCAAGAAGTGGAACGTCTACAGCGAGCCCACCCACGCGTCGGTGTACACCCCCGAGCACGCACCCGAGCGCGAGAAGATCAACGAGCAGCACCGCGAAATGGGCATCGACATCATCAACAACATGATGGAGATCCGCGAGAATCCGCGTCCCGGCCTGGTCAATGCGCTGCTGCAGTTGCGCATCGACGGTGAACCCGCGCCCGACATGGAGATTCTCGGCAACCTCGGTCTGATCATCGGCGGCGGCTTCGACACCACCACCGCGCTCACCGCGCATGCGCTGGAGTGGCTCGGCGAGCACCCCGACGAGCGGGAACGGCTCAGCCGTGAGCGCGACACGCTGCTGCACCCGGCGACCGAGGAGTTCCTGCGCTTCTTCACGCCCGCGCCCGGGGACGGCCGCACCTTCGCCGAGGACGTCGAGGTCGAAGGTCAGCAGTTCCAGAAGTTCGAGCGGCTGTGGCTGTCGTGGGCGATGGCCAACCGCGACCCCGCGGTGTTCGACAAGCCCAACGAGATCGTGCTGGACCGAAAAGGCAACCGCCACTTCAGCTTCGGGATAGGAGTGCACCGATGCGTGGGGTCCAACGTCGCGCGCACGGTGTTCAAGTCGATGCTGACGGCGGTGCTCGACCGGATGCCCGACTACGTGTGTGACCCGGAAGGCACCGTGCACTACGAGACGATCGGCGTCATCCAGGGCATGCGCAACCTGCCCGCCACCTTCACCCCGAGCAAGCCGCTGGGCCCGGGCCTCGACGAGACTCTTGAGAAGTTGCAACGCATTTGTAACGAGCAAGACCTCGCGCGACCGATCACCGAACGCAAGGAACCTGCCGTTATCACCTGAAGAAGTCACCCAATCCCCCACCGGGTGGTTTGATATGCAGCCAGGAGGACGTTGGTGAAATCGTTGAAGGCCCTGAAGGCGCTCATCGCGGCAGTGACGCTGGTGACGGCGGCGACATTGATAGCACCGCCCGCTGCGGCGATGATGACGTGGGGTAACTACGACGTGCTCACCAATAGATACAACCGGGCGTCGTGGGTGTGGTTCATCACGCCGTGCAATCCGCACAAACAACCGGACTGCGCGGCTGTCAGCGGGATATCGCGGTTGAAGTTCTACTACGAATACGACGGCGAGGCCTTCCTCAAAGACGGCCGCTACACGATGACCGTCGACGTGCCCGACGGTCTGCAATGCCCCGGGCATGTGATGCCCACCCGCGACACCTATTCCTGGGACGAGGTGTCGTTGGCCGGCACCATCGACTCGGTGTACGACGTCGGCTGCTTCGGTGGTCCGCCGGGAAGCCAGTTCTGGACGTTCGCGCTGCGCCGGCTGTAAGGATTTGTGTGCGTTTTGTTGCGCTGAGCGCGCATAAACGCACACAAATCACGTGAAGCCGGGCGGAGCGATGAAGCCGCCCAGCAGCCTTTCGATGTGCCGCGCGACCGTAAGCGTGGTGCGGTCCTCCAGATAGGGGCCGACGACCTGCACCCCGACGGGCAGCCCAGTCGCGGTGCGACCGACGGGAACGGCCGTGGCGGGCAGATACGCCACGGTGGCAAGACCCACCCAGCCGAAAAGGTCGAAGTACGAACGACTTTCCTCGCCAAACGGGATGAGCCGTTCGATGAACGGCTCATGGTGGTCGTGCGTGACGGCGGGCACGACGGTGACGGGCATCAGCAGCACGTCCACGTCACCGAAGAAGTCCGCCATCTTGGCTCGCAGCAGTTGGCGCCGCTCGTCGGCCGACATCCACTGGCGGTGCAGCAGTGTCGATGTCGTGTCCATCAGCGGGTACAGCAATATTTGGTGCAGACCGACCAGTTCGGCAAGCGTCACCGGAGGTTTCGCGTCGACGAGCCGCGCACCGGCCCCCGACAACGCGGTCACGGCCGCGTCGAGCACCGCGCCGACGTCGGACTCCACCGGGTAGTCCGCGTCGTCGAGCCATGTGGCTATCCGCAACTCACCCAGCGTCGACGCGCGCGCCGGCGGCAGTTCGAGGCGCCAGCCGACGGCCGACAGCTCGGTCGGTCCCGCGAGCACGTCGAGCGCGGCTTCGAGGTCGGCGACATCGCGTGCCATGGGACCCATCACCCCGAGATCGCTTTCGGCCAGCGCCCCCGGTGGCGGCGGCAGATGTCCGCGCTGCGGCACGATGCCCCAGCTCGGCTTATGCCCGCACACACCGCACCAATTCGCGGGCACCCGAATGGATCCGGCGATATCGCTGCCGAGTTCCAGCGCGGTCATCCCGGTGGCCAGCGCAGCGGCCGCACCGCCCGACGAGCCGCCTGGGGTGCGGCTGGTATCCCACGGGTTGTTGGTGGTGCCGAAGATGGGATTGTACGTCTGCCAGTCGGCGGCGCGGGTCGGCGTGTTGGTCTTGCCGAAGATCACCGCACCTGCCGCGCGCAGCCGCCGGACTGCCTGCGCGTCGTGGTCGGGCACACGGTCCCACTCGGGATGCCCAGCGGTGGTGCGCATCCCCGCGGTGTCGTAGGTGTCCTTGACCGTCATCGGCACACCGTGCAATGGGCCGACGGTCTCGTTGCGCGCCAGCGCGGCATCGGCGGCGTCGGCCGCGCGGCGCGCGGCGTCGGGATCGATTGTCACAACGGCGTTCAGCGGCGGGTTGAACCGCTCGACACGGGACAGATGGTGCTCGAGCAGTTCACGGCTGGACAGCTCGCGCCGCCGAATGGCCTCGGCCAGGCGGCGAGCGGGCTGTAGCGTGATATCGGTCATGGTCCCCATCCGTAACGCTGCCGAATTGCGTTGAACCGCTGCCACATCTGCGTGATGCGCTCGCCGCGGTTCACGGTTGCACTATCGCGCGGCAGCACATCGCCCAGGTCGGCGACCTTGACGAGTCGGGTGTGCAGTTCGGCGGGCGCGCCGTCGAGCATGTGCCGGTAGGTGAGGTTTCCGCGCTCGAAGCCCTGGGTGTCGATCCAGTTGTGGTACCCCGGATCCTGATGTGCGAGCACCAGGCGGATCTTGCCGTCACCGTCGACCGCGGTTCGGCTGGGCGTGTAGCTCACCGGCCGGTAGAGGTAGTCCATGCTGGTAAAGAACACACCCATGTTGGTCAACATCCACAACCCCTCGTGGGCGTCGAACTCGACGACGAGCGCTTCGTCGGGGCCGATCACCCAGTGCATGTTCGCCGCCGCGCGGCCACGCCTGGCGTCCGCGTCCGTTCGGTCGACGTCGGGGAAGCGGTTGGGGTGTTCGGCGTCCACCCCTCCGTAGCGGAACGGGTACTCGGGCCAGTCGTCCATCAGCCCGGTCACGAAATCGCCTGCCCACTGCATCGCCTCGACCATCGACGCCGCGGTGGGTGGCGGTTTGGGGGTTTCCATGCCGACGCGCTCGATCCGCATCCGCGCGGGCCGTTCCTGCCAGGAGTCAAAGCCCTGCCGAATGAAGAGTTTTCGTGAGCCCGGTGTAGTGGGCAGCCAGTTCGGCCCGCGCTGCGGGCCGCCGATGTAGATCTCGAACGCGCCGTCGGGTTCGACGTCCAGCCGATCGCCGAACAGGTTCACCTCGGGCACATCTCCGAAGGGTTCGGACAGCACGCCTGGCCCGTCGGACCTCGGCCCCTGCACGGTGATGTTGAAAAAGCGTGCGGTGCCGCGCTCCCCGACGAGGCGATAGGTCGACTGCCCGTCGATCCATGCCTGCTGGTAGAGAAAGTCCGCACAGTCGCCGCCGAGCTTGCGGGTGGGGTTGCAGAAGGTGTGGATGGCCGGGTAGCGGCTGTCCTTGGTTTCCAGCGCAAGGTCGAAGGCCTGGCCGAGGTTCTGGGTGAGGAATCGGAAGCCGTCGGCACGCTGGAGACCCGTGGGGGCGTTGTGGTCTTTGAACACCCGTTGGCCCGCCGCCTTGAGCCGGTCACAGAACTCTCCCCACGCCGCGTTCAGCGCGGCGTCATCCGGGCCGTCTCCGAACGCCATCGCTCTCCCCTATGCGCCGAGTCTTTCGAGCATGGTGGTTACGGTCTCACAGCCGCGACGCGCCGCGTCGAACTGTCCTTCTGCCTCGATGCGCGGCCCGATCAATTCCAGGTCGAAGCCGTGGGTATAGCCGCCCGCGAGCGCCAGCACAATGAACTGCTCGATCGGGATCGCGCCGTCGCCGGGTACGGCGCGCGCCGGCAGGGCGCGGTCGCCGAGCACGTAGTCGCTCAGCTGGATC
The DNA here is from genome assembly GCF_053483195.1 of Mycolicibacterium sp. XJ2546. Lineage (NCBI taxonomy): Bacteria > Bacillati > Actinomycetota > Actinomycetes > Mycobacteriales > Mycobacteriaceae > Mycobacterium > Mycolicibacterium sp. XJ2546. The sequence continues at coordinate 11,915 of NZ_JBEFRW010000014.1, forward strand.
TGTCGGGTGATTGGCAACGCCTGCTGTACCAGCCCGGCAAGGCCCGCTTCGGCCCAACAGTGGAACAGGTCGATGCAGACACCCAGCCCCGCCATCTCGGCCAGCGTGATCGTGTCCCGAAGGGTGTGGGCGATGTGCATATCGGCGTATAGCGCCGAGGCATTTTCGATCGCCAGCGTCACCCCCGCGCTTTCGGCCTGCCTGACGCAGGGCGCAACCGCCGCACAGAACCGCTCGGCGGCCTGCTCCCAACTGTGCTCGCCGCGGCCTCCGGTCAGCATGTAGACGACGCGCGCGTCCACCGCCGCGGCGGCGTCGATGACCCGGGACAGGGCCGCGGTCGAGCGGAACAGGTGGTAGACCGAGTCGACCACATAGCCGTGCCGGGCGACGAGCTGCGCCAGCTGCGGGTCGGTCAGCTGGGTGTCGATGAGGCTCAGCCGCCGCAGGCCCAGCGACTGCCAATACCGGTGCAGTTCGCCCGACGGCGCACCGAGGAAGGTCACGCTGTGCACCGAGAGCCGTTCGTGCACGGTCAGTTCCGCTTCTCGATCTCGACGCCGAACCGTTCCCGGAACGGCCGGAATTCCTCGTGCAGCGCGCCGAGGTCCTCTCCGATGTCGGTCAGCACCGATGTCGAATAGCGGAACTTGCCGTGCCGGTCGCCGGGATTGTTCACCAGGTAGGCCCGCATCGCCGCCTCCGCGTGCGCGCTCAGCGACCGGCCGCAGAAGTCGTAGAACCGGCGCACGGTGCCGACCTGGTCGGCGATGAAGTCGGTGTAGCGCACGTGCAGGATCCGCGGGTCGCTCACCAGCGGGTTGGTCATCGTGTTCTCGATGCTCTCGCGGGTCAGGTCCAGGTGCATCTTTGCCGCTGCCTCAAGGTCGATGGAGCCGACGATCCCTTCACCGATGTCGGCCATCATCATGGTGCGCGACGCCGCCACCTGGACGGGGTCGCGGTGCAGCCATAACAGCTTCGCGTCGGGATAGGCCGCAAACAGCTCGTTGAGCCGGAATCCGTGGAAGCCCTTGAGCACCCACTGTTTACGTGGCCGGCGGTATTGGAACTGTTGCAGCATCGCCTTGTGGATGCGGTACTGCGCCGTGGGGTCGGTGGGCAGGCCGCCGACGACAGTCGGCATCGGCACTCGCCACCACGCTGTCGGTGTCATCACCCGGAAGTCGAAGGCCCAGGTGCGTTCGTCCTCGGGCAGACCGTCGCCGAGCATGTCGTTGTACGGGTGGCTGTGCAGCCACTTCGGTAGTTTGGCGTTGATCTCACGCCAGTCGGCGTCCGCGCGGGCGCGGCGGGGATCGTCTGCTGCGGCGAGCCCTGGTGGCGGTGACGGGTACATCACCTCCCAGAAGCGCAGGGCGCGTGCGTCGGGGTCGACCGACATCAGCGCGTGCATCAGCGTGGTACCCGAACGCGGTTCGCCCGTGACGAACATGGGTCGCTCGATCACTTCGCCCGCCAACGGATATCGGCGACGGTCTTCGAAGAACTGCAGCCGCGTGGTCAGCAGCCAGTGACACACCTCGGCGGCCCTTCGCGCACCGTCGGCGTCCAAGCCGATGCTGTTCAGGTGCTCGACGACCAATGCGAATCGCTGCGGCAGGCTGACGTCACCGTAGTCCTGTAGTCCGGTGTCGGCCTGCGCCCGGTCCAGCATCGCGGTCGCGTCCAACCGTGCGCTCACCGCACTTCTCCACACAGCCGAAGAAGTTCGTCCTCGGCCTCGCGCACGTGCTGGGCCGACGCCGCCGCGTGCCGCAGGCCCGCCATCCCGCCGTAGTCGAGAATCTTGGGCACCCGCAGGCCCGCATCGACGTAGTCCTTGACGGTGTGTGCGACCTGTTTCGGTGTGCCGTGCGGGATCACCGCCAGGATCATCTCGGGCTGCACCGCTGCAAGAAAATCGAGAATCCGTTCTCGGGTGAGCACCGCGGGGTCGATGTCCTGATAACCGCGCCAGTTCTCCCCCATCGGGTGCTCGTAGCCGAATTTGCGCAGTAGCGGCGCCGATACCTGCAACAGGAACGCCTTCACCAGCGGTGCCGTCAGGATCTCCGCGAGCGCGGCGTCGTCGCGTGCGATCAGGCACACCTGGATGTAGCACGGGGTGATGGCCATCGGATCGCGGCCGGCCCGGTCCGCGAAAGACCTTACGGCGGTGAGCTTTTGCGCGTAGTCCTCGGGCGTCCATGCGCCGGTCGGCCACCAGCCGTCGGCGTAGCGCCCGACGATGTCCAGCGTGCGCTGCCCGCTTGCCCCGATCCAGATCGGCGGGAACCGGTCGCCGTAGGGTTCGGTGTCTAGACGCGCGTGGCGCAACCGGTAGAACCGCCCGTCGAAGTCGACCGGGCCGTCGCTGTCCCACAGCAGCCGGATCACGTGCAGCGCCTCTTCGAAGCGGCCGACCGGCCTGGTGAAGTCGAACCCGTAGGGCACGGTGTTCTCGGTCTCGCCGCTGCCGAGGCCGAGGATGAAGCGGCCCTTGGCCAGCTGGTCGATGGTCAGCGCGCTTTGGGCAAGCAGCGACGGATGACGTCGCACCGTGTCGACGACGCTGGTCACCAGCGGGACGTTGCGGGTCAACACCGCCGCAGCGGCCGCGACCGCCATCGCGTCGAGGTGCCGGTGCGGCGACTTTGAAACCGTTGCCAGATCGGTGAATTCCGGTGTCCAGATGGAGTCCGGCCAGAAGCTGACCATGTGGTCGGGCAGCCAGATCGAGTGGTAGCGGCCGCTGTCCAGCTCGGGCAGCTGCGACAGGTCCAACGGCAGGGTGGTGCGCAGGTAGGCGGCCGGCTGAACCTTCACGGCTTCCTTCGTGCCGAACGTGGATTACCGTCACGCGAAACCGCCGGATGGCGTGAAGCATGCCCACACTCGCGGCTCATGATCGGCCGATCTCGGACAGAAACGTTTGGGTGTGGGCAATAAGGCCGGTCAACGTCTTCGGATCGCCGGTGCACAGCTGGAATGCGGTCTCGGTGATCAGTGAGATGTCCTCGGTGTCGGTCTTGGCCAGGTCGAGTGCGCCCGCACCCTCGGTGGCGACCGGATTCGTCGGCGCCGCGGCGTTGACCGCGATGCCGTCGTCGTACAGTTCGGCCGCAAGGCTTTTCGTCAGCCGGTTCAGCGCCGCCTTGACCGTGCCGTACACCCCGAACCCGGCGCTGCGGTCGAACTCCGAGAATGGTGGACCCTCCGGCAGGTCGCCGCCGACCGACGTCACGTTCAGCACCCAGCCGCGCCCGCGCTCGCGCATCGCCGGGATCGCCATCTGCGCGAGATGCAGCGGCGCCATGACGTGCATCTCCATCATCAACCGCACTCGTCGCTCGGGGAACTCGTCGAGGGGCCGCAGGAACGTCACGGCGGCGTTGTTGACCAGGATGTCGGGCGCACCGACCTCCTGCACCACCTCGCCGAACAACCGGCTGCGCTGCTCGCTGTCGGACAGATCGGCCGCTACGGCGATGGCCGATCCGCCCGCGGATTCGATCTCCTCGAGCGTCTGGCGCAGCGAACCTTGGTATTTGGGATCGGGCTCGAGTGTGCGGGCGGTCAACGCGACGGTCGCGCCTTCGGCAGCCAGCCGCTGCGCGATCGCCTTACCGAGGCCTCGGCTGCTACCCGTCACCAGCGCGACCTTGCCGTCACACGACATCGTGGAACCTCCTACGTGCGGGGAATGCCTGCGAGTTTGTCGGCGAACTTGACTTCGGCGGCTTGTCGCAGTCGCAGCAGGTGCTCGGACGGAAACGCATCCGGCGCGGGCTCGACATCTTTGAGCAGCAGCCGCGCCAGCGTCACCTTGTGCACCTCCGTGGGCCCGTCGGCCAGACCGAGCACGAACGACTCCGTCAGGTACTGCACGAACGGCATCTCATGCGAGGTGCCCAGCGAACCGTGCAACTGCAACGCCCGCGCCGACACGTCGTGTAACACCTTCTGCATCATGGCCTTGACGGCGGAGATGTCCGCGCGCACCGCCTTGTAGTCGTTGTACTGGTCGATCTTCCACGCGGTCTGCAGCGTCAGCAGCCGGAACGCCTCGATCTCCATCCACGAGTCGGCGATCATCTCCTGCACCATCTGCTTGTCGGCCAGCACCGAGCCCTGGGTGTAGCGCGACACCGCCCGTTCGGTGAGCATGTCGAAGATCCGTCGGACGAGCCCGACGGTGCGCATGGCGTGGTGGATGCGCCCGCCGCCGAGCCGGGTCTGGGCCACCACGAACGCACCGCCGCGCGGGCCCAGCATGTGGTCGTCGGGAACCCGGACGTTCTCGTAACGGACATATCCCTCGCGCCCGCCGCCGCCGAGTGGTTGGTAGCCGAGCCCGACGTCGCGCAGCACGTTGATACCCGGGGTGTCGCCGGGCACCACGAACATCGAATAGCGTTCATACGGCGGCGCTTCGGGGTCCGTCATCGCCATCACGATGATGAACGACGCCATCGACGCGAAGGACGAATACCACTTCTCACCGTTGATGACCCAGTGATCGCCGTCGCGGGCGGCGGTGGTGGTGAAGACTTTCGGGTCGGCGCCGCCATGGGGCTCGGTCATCGAGAAGCACGACACGATTCGGTTGTCCAGCAGCGGCTCCAGATACCGCTTCTTGAGTTCGGGCGTGCCGTAGTGCGCGAGGATCTCGCTGTTACCGGAATCCGGCGCCTGCGAACCGAATACGATTGGCGCGCATTCAGACCGGCCGAGAATCTCGTTGAGCAGCGCGAGCTTGACTTGACCGTAGCCGGGACCGCCGAGGTGCGCCCCCAGGTGGGTGGCCCACAGCCCGCGCTCCTTCACGATCTCTTGCAGCGGGGGGATCAGCGCCTGGCGCACCGGATCGTTGAGGTCATGCGACTCCTTGACGATCAGGTCGATGGGCTCGCATTCCGCACGCACGAAGGATTCGACCCACGCCAACTGCTCGGCCCACTCGGCGTCGGTCGTGAAATCCCAAGCCACAGTTCGTCCTTCCGTAAGCGCTTCAGGAGTCCGACCACTTGCGGCGTCGCTGCGCAGCTTCGTCGGTGGCGTGGCTGAGCACCTGATTGCGGTTCTCCAGCTCGAGCGCGGCGTCCAGCGGTGCGTCGGTGTTGGCCTGCAGCGCGCGCTTGGTCAGCTGCACACCCAACGGGGACAGGTCGGCGATGCTCGTGGCGATCTCGAATGCGCGCTCGGTCAACCGGTCCGGTTCGACGATCTCGCTGACCAGGCCACGGCGGTCGGCCTCCTCGGCGTTCACCGCGCGCCCTGTCAACATCCAGTCCGCCGCCACGCTGGTTCCGACGATGCGCGGCAGGTGATAGCTCATGCCCATCTCGGCGCCGGACAGGCCGAGCAGGATCGCGGCGTTGGCGAACGATGCTGCCGTCGAACAGATTCGGATGTCGGCGGCCAGCGTCAGCGCCAGGCCCGCGCCGACGCACGGTCCGTTGACTGCGGCGATGACCGGTTGCGGCAACGCGCGGATAGCCTCGGGCAGCGCAGCCATCGCCTCCTGGAACCGCATCCGTTCGATCGCCGGTGCGGTCGCCGCCAACATTCCCGGTCCAAAGTTGCGCACGTCGATGCCGGCGCAGAAGCCGCGCCCGGCGCCGGTCAGCGCGACCGCGTTGACCGTGGTGTCGGTAGCGATCTCGGCGAATGTCTGCGTCAGTTCGTCGCGCATCACCTCGTTGATGGCATTGAGCTGTTTGGGCCGGTTCAGTTGGAGCACAACGATACCGGGCCGGTCCCGGTCGATCAGCACCGTCTCGGCCATGTCAGACCCGCTCGAGGATGGTCGCGGTACCCATGCCGCCGCCGGTGCACATCGTGACCAGCCCGGTGTTCAGGTCGCGACGCTCTAGTTCGTCGACCACGGTGCCGATGAGCATCGCCCCGGTCGCTCCGATCGGGTGGCCGAGCGCGATCGCCCCGCCGTTGACGTTGACCCGGGCTGGGTCGAGGTCGAGGTCGCGGATCGTCTTCAGCGGCACTGCCGCGAACGCCTCGTTGATCTCCCAGAGGTCGATATCGTCGGCCCGCATACCGGCCTTCTCCAGACACCGCTGGGCGGCCGGTCCCGGTGCGGTGAGCATGATGACCGGCTCGCTGCCGATTGCCGCCGTGCACCGGATCCGGGCCCGCGCGGCAACGCCGTTGGCGTCGAGCCACCGTCGGGAAGCGACCGCAGCCACCGCCGCACCGTCGACCACACCCGAAGAATTGCCCGCATGGTGCACGTGGTCAATGGCTTTCAGCCCCGGATACCGGTCGAGACAGATCTCGTCGAACGTGGCGACCTCACCGTCAACGCGCTCGGCACCCATTCGTGCGAACGCCGGTGGCAGCTTGGCCAGCTTCTCCAAGGTCGTACCCGGCCTCGGATGTTCGTCACGGTCGAGGACGACACCGCCGTCGACGTCGGTGACCGCGATGACCGAGCGGTCGAAGTATCCCGCCGCGATCGCTTCGGCGGCGCGCCGCTGGCTCTTGACGGCGTACGCGTCGACATCCTCGCGGCTGAACTTCTCCAGCGAGGCGATCAGATCCGCCGAGATGCCCTGCGGCACCGTGGGATGGCGTTCGCGAAACTCCGGATTGTCGCCGTCGATCGTCGGAACGCCGACGCTGAGGTCCCAGCGCGACATCGACTCGACACCGCCGGCCACCACCAGGTCCTGCACGCCGCTGGCCACCCCGGTCGCCGCGACCGTGATCGCCTGCTGCCCCGAACCGCAGAACCGGTTGAGCGTCATTCCCGGCACGGTTTGCGGCCAGCCCGCCAGCAGCACCGAGAGACGGGCGATGTCGTCGCCGTGCTCACCGGTCAGAATCCCGTTTCCGGCGATGACGTCGTCGACCTCAGCGGGGTCGAAACCCGTTCTGGCGCAGAGAGCTTGTAGGCACTGGGCGAACAACTTCTGCGGGTGGATCCCGTTCAGGGCGCCGTCCGCCCGACCACGGCCTCTGGGTGTGCGTACGGCGTCGACGATCCAGGCGTCCATGTCAGCGCCGCGGCAGGCCGAGCACCTGGGTGGCGATGATGTTGCGCTGAATCTCCGAGGTGCCGCCGGCGATGGTTCCGGAGAAGCTGCGCGCATAACGCTCGAACCAACTGGCGAAGTAATGGTCGAGGTTCATGTGCTCGTACCGACCCGTCGTCGACGGATGAATCAGCCCGTCGGCGCCTGAGGCGGTGAACGCGGTGTCCATCGCCCGCATCTCGGCCTCCGAACCGAACAGCTTGAGCACCGACACCGAGGCGGTGTCCATCTCACCGCGGGCCGCGCGGGCCAACGCCGCCGAACCCATCGCCCGCAGTGCCTGGTAGTCCATGATCGCCGTCGCGTATTGGTCACGCTGCAGTGCATCGCGTGGGCGGAAGTCGGAGATCATGTTGTCGATGCGGTCGGCGAAGCCGAGCCACATCATGGTGCGTTCATGGCCGAGCGAGCCGTTGGCGACGGCCCAGCCGCCGTTGAGCGGACCGACGAGGTTCTCTGCGGGAACCCGCGCGTCGGTGAAGAACACCTCGTTGAAGTCCTTGTTCTCCTCACCGCACAGGTCCGCGAACGGCCGACACACCACCCCGGGGGTATCGGTCGGGATGATCAGCACGCTGATCCCCTTGTGTTTGGGGGCATCCGGGTCGGTGCGGACGAACGTCAACAGGAAGTCGGCGTCGTGCGCACCGGACGTCCACACCTTCTGGCCGTTGACGACGAAGTGGTCCCCGTCTAACACCGCGCGGGTGCGCAGCGACGCCAGATCGGAGCCGGCGCTGGGCTCGCTCATCCCCAGCGACGCGGTGACCTCGGCCTTGAGCACCGGCACCGCCCAGCGCTGTTTCTGCTCATCGGAGCCGAACGAAAGCAGCGACGCCGCAACGATGTTCACGCCCTGGGGGTTGAAGCTGTGATAGATACGGCGGCGGCAAAGCTCGTCGAGGTGGACGAACTGCTGCAGCACCGTGGCGTTACGCCCACCGAACTCCGGCGGCTGGGCGGGCAGTAGCCAGCCGTTGTCGAACAGCAGCCGCTGCCAGTCCCGGGCCCACTGCGGCATGTGCGACACCGAACGCGGGCGCTCCAGGGTCTGCGCCTCCGAGGGCAGATGCTCGTCGAGAAACGCCGCGAATTCGGCGCGGAACTGCTCGACGTCGGAATCAAAAGTCAGCTGCATGAAACTCCTCGGCGATGATCGCGCGATGCTCGGCGGCACCGCCGAGCAGATGCTCGCCGGCCTTGGCCCGCTTCAGCGCGAACTGCAGGTCGTTTTCCCAGGTGAAACCCATGGCGCCGAACAGCTGCAGGCCGTGGCGGAACACCACTGCCTGGGCCTCACCTGCCGACGCCTTGGCCATCGCCGCCGCCAGCCGCCTGCGCGGGTCGTCTTCGGCGATCGTCAACGCCGCAAAATACGCGAGCGCACGCGCGCGTTCGGTGGCGACGTGCATGTCGACGGCCTTGTGCTGGACGGCCTGAAACGAACCGATCGCGACGCCGAACTGCTGGCGTTGCTTGACGTGTTCGAGCACCAGATCCAGGATGCGCTGGCAGGCGCCGACGGTGGTGACGGCCATCCCGGTCAGCGCGACATGGCGGGCCCGCTCGGGGTCGGAGCGGACCCGCGCGGTGTCGGGCACCCGCACGTCGGCGAACGACACCTCGGCGACGTGCAGCACGGGATCGAAGACCGGGCTGCGCCGCGTCGTGGTCCGGTCGGCGTCGACGATGAAGACGCCGGCCTCGGTGACGACGGCAAAGCGCTCGGCGCGGTCGCCGTCGAGCACGTGTCGGGCCGTGCCGTTGAGCACCCAACCGTCGGTGTCGCGGTGCGTGCTCACGCCGTCGTACACCGCGGTGCCCGCCTGTTGCGGATCGAAGCGGTCACCGGCCAGCGGGGCGAACTGGGTCAACGTCGCCAGAAACGGGGTGGGGTCGGTGGCCCGGCCCAGTTCCTCGAGCACGATCGTCAGCTCGACGGCGTTCTCGGCGTCGCTGAGCTCGGTCCAGCCCGCGTCGACGTAGGTCTTCCACAGCGGCGCGGGGTCGACGCCGTTCTCCGCGATCCCCCGGATCAACGAGGCCGGGCACTGCTTGGTCACCGCATCTCGCACGGTCTCCTGCCAGAGCCGCTGGTCGGCGTCGAACTCCAATAACACCAAGGCCTCCCGGGATAAGTCAGACCGTACGAGAATAACATTCTCGTTAGACGCTGTAACCGTTCTCGGTAGAGGACTACCACGTTTCGGCCGACACATGCCAAGCGACTGACCAGCGCACACTCTGACCTGCACCGAAGTAAGCGATCTGCTGGAGAACACAATTCTTGCCTTTGAAGAACAAGGCTTTACTATGGGGATATGCCCGGCGTCTGCGCGTGCCGGCGCCCCACATGGAAATCGGTCGAAGAGACCGACATCGGAGGCCTGAGGTGATCGAACATCCCGGCGGCGAGAAGACGCCCGTTATCGACGCGAGCGTGCACATCTTCAGCAAGTCGAACAAAGACCTGCGCCGCATCCTCAACGAGCCGTTTCGCAGCCGAGGGTTCCCCGACTACGAGATGGACTGGTACGGCGCTCCCGGCGGCGAATACGCTCCGGGCACCGAAGGGCCCGACCGGCAATATCCCGGCTCCGATCCGGAACTGGTCGGAAAGCACCTGTTCGACGACGGCGGCGTGGACGTCGCCGTTCTGCACCCGATGACCCGCGGCATCATGCCGGATCGTCACCTGGGCACCGCGCTTGCCGCCGCCCACAACGAGATGCTGGTGTCACGCTGGCTCGAGGACAACCCGTACGGCGAGCGATACCGCGGCACCATCCGGGTCAACCCCGACGACATCGTCGGCGCGCTGCGCGAAATCGAAAAGTACAAAGATCATCCGCGCGTCGTACAGATCGGGGTGCCGCTGCAGTCCCGCGAGCTGTACGGCAAGCCGCAGTTCTGGCCGCTGTGGGAGGCCGCGGTCGAGGCCAACCTGCCGGTTTCGGTGCACATCGAGGTCGGTGCCGGTATCTCGTTCGCGCCGACGCCGTCCGGCGTGCCCCGCACCTATGAGAACTACGTCAGCTTCATGGCGCTCAATTACCTGTACCACCTGATGAACCTGATCGTCGAAGGGGTATTCGAAAGGATGCCCCCGTTGAAGTTCGTCTGGGCGGACGGAGCCGCCGACCTGCTGACGCCGTTCATGTGGCGGATGGACTGCTTCGGCCGGCCGCACCTCGAACAGACACCGTGGGCGCCCAAAATCCCCAGTGACTACCTGCCCGGCCACACCTACTTCATCCAGGGCGCGATGGACGGACCTGGCGACACCGAGTTCGCCGGTGAGTGGTTCGGCTTCACCGGTAAGGACGACCTGGTGATGTACGGGTCGAGCTATCCACACTGGCAGCTCAATAAGCTCGCCGTGCCCGCGTCGTACACCGCTGAACAGCGCGACAAGCTGTGCTGGCGAAACGCCGCGGAACTCTATGGCATAGACGTCGGGGCCCAGGTCGGCGCAAAGTGATAGAAGACTTGAATTGAGGAGGCCACGATGACGGTCACAGTGACAGAGCGGAAGCCCGCAGCCGAGCGCGTCGCCATCCGTTGCGTCGATTCCGACGTGCATCCGACGCCAAGGGCCGGCGAGCTGACGCAGTACATCCCCGAGCCGTGGCGCAGCAAGTACTTCCTGACGCGCCGGATCGGCGACCAGATCTACTACGACGCGCCGGACTACGCACACGCCTATGCGATGCGCGTAGACACGTTCCCATCGGACGGCAATTTCGCCGGCAGTGACCCCGACTTGGCGTTCAAGCAGTTGATCATGGAAGCCGGTGCCGACATCGCGATCCTCGAGCCGGCCGCTTACCCGGCCCGGTTCCCCGAGGTGAACCATGCGATGAGCGTCGCGCTGAACGACTGGCAGGCCAACCATTGGCTGGACAGCCACAACAACTGGCATGAGCGGTGGCGGGGATCCATCTGCCTGGCGATCGAGACCCCGCAGGACGCCGCCCGCGAGGTCGAGCGCTGGGCCGGCCATCCCTACATGGGGCAGATACTGATCAAGGCCGAGCCGCGCCCGTCATGGGGTGACCCGAAGTACGACCCAATCTGGGAAGCCGCCACCAAGCACGACATCACGGTGAGTTGTCACCTGTCGCGCAGCCACCACGAGGAGCTGCCGATTCCGCCGGTGGGCTTCCCCAGCTACAACCACGATTTCATGGTCACCTATTCGTTGCTGGCGGCGAATCAGGTGATGAGCCTGATCTTCGACGGGGTGTTCGACCGCTTCCCAGCGTTGCGAATCGTGCTGGTGGAGCACGCGTTTACCTGGATCCTGCCGCTGATGTGGCGGATGGACGCCATCTACCAGGCCCGCAAACCGTGGGTGGACATCAAGCGCAAGCCGTCGGAGTACGTCAAGGACCACATCAAGTTCACCACCCAGCCGCTGGATTACCCCGAGGACAAGACGGAGTTGACCCGCGCGTTCGAGTGGATGGAGTGCGAGAAGATCCTGCTGTTCTCCTCGGACTATCCGCACTGGACGTTCGATGATCCGCGCTGGCTGGTCAAGCACCTGCCCCAGCATGCGCGCGAGGCTGTGATGTTCCGCAACGGGATCGAGACGTACAAGCTGCCAGAGACCGTTCCGGCGCTCGAGGGCCAGGTGCGGGTGTTCTGAGTTGACCGACCAAAAGAAACCGCCCCGGTTGGCGCAGGGGCGTGAACACGTCGTCGCCACGGTCGACGAAATCCCGTCCGGGACACACAAACTCGTGCCGATCGGCCGACACGGCGTCGGCGTCTACAACGTGAACGGGACGTTCTACGCGATCGCGAATTACTGCCCGCACGAGGGCGGCCCGCTGTGTTCGGGACGCGCACGAGGCCGCACCATCGTCGACGACAGCGTGCCGGGGGATGCGGTGATGGTTCGCGATCTCGAGTTCATCTACTGCCCGTGGCACCAGTGGGGTTTCGAACTGGCCACCGGCACCACTGCCGTCAAACCCGAATGGAGTATCCGGACCTACCCGGTCCGGGTCGTTGGTAACGAGGTGCTGGTCCAGGCATGACGACTCTTGTTGGCGCGAGCGTGCGTGTTTGCACACCCCACGCCGCGGAAAATCAGCAGTTTGCGCACGTTCGCGGAGGCTCAGCATGACCACCACCGAGAAGTCCGGGCGCACGCTCAAGCGCGGCGAAAAGGTTTTCGAGGTCAACGGCGGCGACGTCGTCTACGAGATCCTCGGCAAACAAGGCGATTTCATCGCGTTGACGCCCGGCGGCCGGTTCAGCAAGGATATCGAGGGGCTGCGGCCGCTGGCCCAGGAGCTCGTCAAGGGCGGCTACCGCGTGCTGTTGTGGGACCGGCCCAACTGCGGCAAATCGGACGTCCAGTTCTACGGGCAGAGCGAATCGCACATGCGCGCCGAGACGCTGCACGCGCTGATCACCGGGCTCGACATCGGCCCGTGCATCATCGCCGGCGGGTCGGGCGGCGCCCGCGACTCGATGCTGACCACGATGCTCTACCCCGAGATCGTGCGGAAGCTGGTGGTGTGGAACATCGTCGGCGGCGTGTACGGGTCGTTTGTGCTCGGCTCCTACTACATCGTGCCGAGCATCCTGGCCGTCCGCGGCGCCGGTATGAAGGGTGTGGTCGCCGTCGAGGAATGGAAGCAGCGCATCGCCGAGAACCCCGCCAACCGCGAGCGGTTCCTCGCCATGGACCCCGACGAGTTTCTCAAGCTGATGCTGCGCTGGCTCAACGCCTTCGTGCCGAAACCGGGCCAGACCATTCCCGGCGTCGAGGATGAGATGTTCGACAACATCAAGGTTCCCACGCTGATCATCCGCGGCGGGGAGAACGACATGGACCACCCGAAGCGGACGTCGCTGGAGATCAGCTGTCTGATCAAGGGTTCGACGCTCATCGACCCCCCTTGGCCCGAGGATGCCTGGGAGCGCGCCGGTGAGGCTCGTGCGTCGGGAAAGGTGAAGCGGTTCAATATGTTCGACACGTGGGTGCAGGCCGCGCCCGCGATCCTGAACTTCCTGGACGGCTAGATGACGCCCTCGAAGGTGCAACCCGCATGTGCAGGCGCTTCACGCGTTGCCGGATCAGACCGTGCGGATGTGCACTTCGCAGTTGAGCGACGCCTCCAGAGCGGTGTGGATACGGCTTTCGGGCACCCGTTCCAGATCCGCCTGGCGCAGCGTCACATGCACCACATCCCAGCCGTCCTCCCCCGCCACCCGCTCGACCTCGCCGGCCAACCCGAATCCGGCGAGCACCCCGCGGGCGTCGGCGTCGGTGCCACGGCTGATATAGGTGAGCACTCCTGGCACGGGCGTCGTGCCGAACGCCTTGGCGCACATGTCTACTGCACGCCTTTCAAGTTCGGCCGGGTCCTGGCCGGCGATCAAGAGTTCCACTTCGCGGCGCTGCGGCGGCAACGCGGGCAGGTTGTTGTCCACCACCTCGATATCCGCCGCGGCGGCCAGGTCACGGAGGCGTGCCATGCCGTCGCTTAGCTGCGCTGGTGTCAGCTCGCCGGCCTTGTCGACGCCGACACGCACCACCGCCGTTCTCATGTCCGTCAGCCTAGCCGCGGCCCGGAAGGACGTGTCATGACCTCAACGACAACGGATCTCACCGTGGCGGCGTGGCCTGATTGCACGCCCCGGCTGCTGCGGCCGAGACAGGCGGGACCGGAGACCTACGCCGAGTACGCACAGGCCGGCGGCTATCGGAAGCTGACCGACGCCGATGCGCTGCTGGAGCAGGTCGACCTGTCGGGTCTGCTGGGGCGCGGCGGCGCAGCGTTTCCGCTCGGCACCAAGCTGCGCACGGTGCTTAACGCGGGCCTGCGCGGCTCCGACACGGTGGTGGTGGCCAACGGTGAAGAGGGCGAACCCGCTTCGGTCAAGGATCGCTGGCTGCTGCGCACCCGGCCCCATCTGGTGCTCGACGGTCTACGCCTGGCGGCCGCGATCGCCGGTGCGAGCCGCGCGTACGTGTACGTGTCCGACGAGCGGTCGGCGACGGCGGTCACCGACGCGTTGAGCGAGCTGAGCCCGCAGGCGTTCGGCGACGCCGAGGTCACCGTCCTCACCGTGGACCCCGGCTACGTCGCCGGTGAGGAGACCGCCGCGGTGCGGCGCATCAACGGCGGACCGGCCAAACCGGCCGACAAACCGCCGCGGCCCTTCGAGGAAGGCGTCCTGGGCCTGCCGACCATGGTCAGCAACGTCGAAACGTTGGCAAACCTGCCGTATATCGCCGAACACGGCGGTCAGGGCTTCCGCACCGTGGGCACGCCGATGTCGCCGGGTACGTTCCTCGCGACGATCACTGGCGCCGGCAAACCCCCAGCGCTCTACGAGATCCCGCACGGCACAGCGTTTTCGAGGCTGCTCGAGGTACACGGCGTGGACGCCGAATCGGTACGCGGGGCGTTGATGGGCGGTTACTTCGCCGGGCTGCTCAACACCGACGTCCTGGAGGCGACCCTGGATCACGAGACGATCCGGCGACTGGGCGCGGGCTTGGGTTGTGGTGCGATCTCCATCCTCACCGAGGACTGCCCGGTCGCGGTCGCGGCGTCGGTGATGTCCTACTTCGACCGGGAGAACGCCGGACAGTGCGGATCGTGTTTCAACGGCACGGCGGCGATGGCCGCGGTGCTGTGCGCCATGCGCGACGGCGTGGCCACCGACGAGGACGTAACCCGGCTGGAGCGCTGGTCGGTGGTGCTGCGCGGGCGTGGTGCCTGCGGCACCCTCGACGGCGCCACCAACATCGCCGCCAGCCTGCTGCGCCAGTTCCCTCAGGTGGTCGCCCGCCACCTCGCCGACGACTGCCCGGCATGTCGGCCCGGTGCATTTTCTGCCGTGCGGCCCTACGAAGTGGAGGCGGTGGCTCAACCATGAGTGACGGCTTGAGGATTCGACTCGACCGTACGCTGTGCGACGGCTTCGGCATCTGTGCCAAACACGCACCCGACTACTTCTCGCTCGACGACTGGGGTTACGCCTCGCTGGTGGGCGACGGCACGGTACCCGAGCAGGATCGTGACGCGGTGATGCGCGCGCTACTGGACTGTCCGGCGCACGCGATCATCTATATGGGCGAACACCGACCCGCCGAGGGTCCCAAGGACGACGCCGACGTTCACGAGGCGCCGGAACCGGAACCCAACACCGAAGATAGCGAGGCGATTTCGGGGTTTGTTCGGTGACCCGACCACTACCCGAGCTGACCGTCCTAAACGAGTTCTTCTGGACCGCAGGCGCAGACGGGGTGCTACGCATCCAAGAGTGCCAGGACTGCCAGGCGTTGATCCACCCGCCGCAGCCGGTGTGCCGGTACTGCGGCAGCCACAACATGGGGGTGCGCGACGTCTCCGGCAAGGCGACGCTGAGCGCCTTCACCGTCAACCACCGGTTCGGCTTCATGGACCTACCGCCCCCGTACGTGGTGGCACAGGTCGCCGTCGTCGAGGATCCGCGGGTCCGGTTGACCACCAACATCGTCGACTGCGAACCCGACGAGCTGAAACTCGGCCAGACCGTCGAAGTCGACTTCCAGAAGCTGGAAGATGTCTGGCTGCCCGTGTTCCGGCCCGCGGCCGACGGCCAGGCCGGGCCCCCGGCCATCGAAGACGTCGCACCCGAGGACATCGGCCGCTACGTGCGCACCCCATTGACCACCGAGAAGTTCGAAGACAAGTCAGCGATCACCGGCATCGGCGCATCCCGGCTGGGTCGGCGGTTGATGGTGCCGCCGCTGTCGCTGACCCTCGAGGCCTGCGAGGCCGCCGTCGCCGACGCCGGGCTGACGTTCGCCGACATCGACGGCCTGTCCACCTATCCCGGGCTCGACATCGCGGGGATGGGCGAGGGCGGGGTCAGCGCGCTCGAGAACGCGCTGGGGCTGCGGCCCACCTGGATCAACGGCGGCATGGATACCTTCGGACCCGGCGGATCCGTCATCGCCGCGATGATGGCCGTCGCCACCGGCATGGCCCGCCACGTGCTCTGCTTCCGCACGCTCTGGGAAGCGACGTTCCAGCAGCTGATGAAGGAAGGCAAGGCCTCTCCGCCCGGCGGTGCCCGCACCCCCAGCTGGCAGATGCCGTTCGGCGCGATGTCGGCCGCGCACACGTTGGCGCTCAACGCGCAGCGCCACTTCGACCGCTACGGCACCACCCGGGAGACGCTCGGCTGGATCGCGATGAACCAGCGCGCCAACGCCGCGCTGAACCCGACGGCCATCTATCGCGATCCGATGTCCATGCACGACTACCTCAACGCCAGGATGATCACCACACCGTTCGGGCTGTACGACTGCGACGTCCCGTGCGACGGAGCCGTCGCGGTGATCGTGTCCGCCGTCGACGCCGCAAAAGACATGCCGCACAAGCCGATCCTGTTCGAAGCCGTCGGGACCCAGATCGTCGAGCGCACCGACTGGGACCAGTCCACGCTGACCCACGAACCCCAGGTGCTCGGCCAGGCCGCACACCTGTGGACGCGCACCTCGCTGCGCCCCGACGACGTCGACGTCGCCCAGTTGTACGACGGCTTCTCGTTCAATTGCCTGTCATGGCTGGAGGCGCTCGGCTTCTGCGGCATCGGTGAAGCCAAGGACTTCCTAGACGGTGGAAAGGCCATCGCCCGTGACGGCGTCATTCCGCTGAACACCCACGGCGGCCAGCTGTCTCACGGCCGCACCCACGGGATGGGTTTGATCCATGAGGCAGTATCCCAGTTGCGCGGCGACGCCGGCGACCGTCAGGTGCCCGGCGCCAGGGTCGCCGTGGCCAGCAGCGGCGGCCTGACCCCCAGCGGGGTCCTGTTGATGCGGACCGAAACGTGAGCGCCCCACGTCCGCGCGTGGTACTCGTCGACGGTGTGCCGATGTCGGGTCTGGTGGCCGAGGTCGACGACCCGCGAGCCGTCATCGTCGCATTCCACGGAGGGTCCAGCACCGCAGCGTATTTCGACTGCCCGGGACATCCGCAGCTGTCGCTGCTGCGCGCCGGCGCCGCGGCCGGCTACACCACGGTGGCACTGGACCGGCCCGGTTACGGCAGCTCAGCACCGTACCCGGAGGCGATGGCAGAACCGGAACAGCGCGTCGCGCTGGCATCCGGCGCCCTCGGCAAGGTGCAAGGCGACAAGCCGCGCGGCGCGGGCGTGTTTCTGATGGGCCATTCGGCGGGCTGTGAGATGGCGGTGCGGATGGCCGTTATCGGCGCCGACGTCATCGGCCTCGAACTGGCCGGAACCGGTGTCCGGTACACCCCGGCGATGGCCGACATCATGAAAGCCGCGATGTCCAACCAGCGCCCGGTCGGGCTGCGCGAGCTGCTCTGGACGCCCGAGGACGTGTACCCACCCGAGGTGCTCTCCGGTATGACGAACTCCTCGGGCGGGGCGCGCTACGAAGCCGATATGACCAAGCACTGGCCCAGGCGCGATTTCCCCACGCTCGCAGCGCAGTTGCGCGTGCCGGTCCAGTTCAGCGTCGCGGAGTTCGAGCAGGTGTGGCGGACGGATCCAGAGACGTTGGCGAAGATCAGCGCGATGTTCACCTCGGCACCGCGGTTCACGATCAATGAACAGCCCGGTGGCGGCCACAACCTTTCGCTGTCGGCCGCCGCCGACGCGTACCACGCCAAGGTGCTGGCGTTCGTCGAGGAATGTGTTCTGGCACAACAAGGATTGGAGACGGGTTGATGCGCGTCGGATTCATCGGGCTCGGCAGCCAAGGCGGGCCCATGGCGCGCCGCATCGCCGAAGGTGGTTTTGAGACCACCCTGTGGGCGCGCAGGCAGGCCAGCCTCGAACCGTATGCGGACACCGCCGCCAAGACCGCGAGCTCCCCTGCCGAGCTGGGCGCGGCCAGCGACCTGGTGTGCCTGTGCGTGGTCGGCGACGACGACGTCAGGGAGGTGCTGTACGGCGAGAACGGTGTACTGTCGGCGATGGCGTCGGGCGGCGTCGTCGCGATCCACAGCACCGTACATCCCGACACCTGCCGTGAGGTCGCCGAAAAGGCTGCTGCGCAGGGCGTCTCGGTGATAGACGCGCCGGTCAGTGGTGGCGGCCCCGCCGTCGAGGAAGGAAAGCTGCTGGTGATGGTCGGCGGCGAGGAGGACGTCGCCGAGCGATGCCGGCCGGTGTTCGCCACCTACGCCGACCCGATCGTGCACCTGGGTCCGTTGGGCAGCGGGCAGGTCACCAAGATCCTCAACAACCTGCTGTTCACCGCCAACCTGGGCGCCGCGACGAGCACCCTCGATCTCGGTGAGACCCTCGGCATTCCGCGCGACCGGCTCGCCGAGGTGCTCAACGGCGGATCGGCCACCAGCAAGGCGCTGGGCAGCATCTCGATGTTCGGCGGAACCGTCGACGGGCTGGCGCCGATCGCCGGTGCGCTGCTGCAGAAGGACGTTCGGCACGCCGCGAGCATCGCGGCCACCGCGTCGGCGCCGGAGGGCGCGGTGTTCAGCGCGGCCGACGCGGCGCTGGAGAAGATGGACTTCCCGCGATGAGCGCTTGCGCGAAGAGCAGAGGGCCCCGATGACACGCGTCGGGTTCGTCGGGGCCGGCCGGATGGGCGCGCCCATGGTGTCGCGTCTCGTCGAAGCCGGCCGCGAGGTCCGCGTCCTCGGCAGAACCGACGAGAAGTGCCGGGCGGTGCGTGATCTTGGTGCGCACGCCGTCACCGAAGTCGGCGCGGTCGGCGCCGGCGCCGACGTCGTGATCGTCTGTGTGTTCACCGACGCGCAGGTGCAGCAGGTCTGTCTGTCCGGCGACTTGGTGTCCGCGATGACGCCGGGTACGGTCCTCGTTCTCCACACGACGGGAAGCCCCCGCACCGCGCAGAACATCGCGGCCGAGTTCCCGGCGATCGACGTCGTCGACGCACCCGTGAGCGGCGGACCCCACAACATCGCGGCGGGCGCCCTCACGTTGTTCGTCGGCGGCGCCGAGGACGCGGTGGCCCGCGCCCAGCCTGTGCTCTCGGCATACGGCGACCCGATTCTGCACGTCGGCTCGCTCGGCGCAGGCCAGGCGGTCAAGCTGGTCAACAACGCGCTGTTCGCCTCGCAGATCGGGTTGCTGCGGGAGGCGGTCGCGCTCGGTGACCGCTTCGGCGTCGACGAACAGAACCTGCTGACGTCGATCTCACGCGGTAGCGGTGCCAGCCGGGTCGGGGAGTTCATCGCCATGCGTGGTTCGGTGGCGGCGTTCGTCGACGACACCGCCGAGTTCATCGGCAAGGACGTCGAGGTGGTCCGGGAAATCGCCGCCGAACTGGGCGGCGGTCTGGGCGTTCTCGACGACGTCATCAAAACGGGAATTCAGCAGTGACAACCGGCGATTCCGACTACTCAAGCCCATCCCGTGAGGCATACTATAGGCGTTACATAATTGCAGCCTCGCGTAACGGAAGCGGTCACTAGCCCGCCGCGAAAGAGGAGACCATGACCAAGCCCAAACTGGTGTTCGATCCGGTTTCGCAGGAGTACTTCGACAACCCCTACGAGATCTACCAACGGATGCGCGACGAGGCCCCGATCTACTACGACGAGGACCAGGACTTCTATGCGCTGACCCGGCACGCCGACGTCGCCGCGGCGCTCAAGGACCACGAGGCCTTCTCCTCGACACGCGGGTGCGACCTCGCCATGGTGCGCTCCGAGGAGGGCCCGCACAAGTCGATCATCTTCATGGACCCGCCCGAGCACCGGCACATGCGCAGCCTGCTCAACAAGGCGTTTACCCCCCGCGCCATCCAGTCGCAGCGCGAGACCATCACCGAACTCGTCGAGCAGTACCTATCGCAGGTCGATCCCGACAACTTCGATGTAGTGCAGGACTTCTCGGGTCCGTTTCCGGTCGAGGTGATCACCCGGATGGCCGGGGTGCCCGAGGAGTTCCGCCAGCAGGTTCGGCGCTGGATCGATATCAGCCTCCAGCGTAAGCCGGGCCAGATCGAGTTGTCCGAAGAAAACATGCAGGCCAACATCGACTCGGGCATGTACTACTACGGCCTGGTTCAGGAACGCCGGCAGAACCCGCAGGAAGACATGATCGGCCGGCTCATTCGCGCCGAGATCCCCGATGACGACGGCAACATGCGCCAGCTCGACGACCTGGAGATCACCGGGTTCCTCGCGCTGCTCGGCGGCGCAGGCGCGGAGACCGTCACCAAGCTGGTCGGCAGCGCGGTGGTGGAGTTCGCGCGCCACCCCGAGCAATGGCAGCTGCTGCTTGACGACCGCAGCCTCGTGCCCGCCGCCGTCGAGGAGTTGCTGCGCTACGTCGGGCCGGTGCAGTACAACGTGCGCTATACGTTGAAAGAAGCCGAAGTACCGAGCGGCACCATACCGGCGCACAAACCCGTCTTCCTGATGAAGGCGGCAGCCAACCGCGATCCGCGTGCCTTCGATGACGCCGAGACGTTCGACATCACCCGCGACCGCACCCAGGCGCAGAACCTTGGGTTGGGCTACGGCATCCACAGCTGCCTGGGCGCCGCCCTGGCCCGGCTGGAAAGCACCATCGCGCTGGAGCATCTGCTCGACTTCATGCCGCGCTACGAAGTCGATTTCGACGGCCTGGAACGCGTGCACATGCAGAACGTCGCCGGATACCACCACGTGCCTGTGCGGGTGCTGAAGTGACACGCAAGGTCGTCGTCGACTTCGGGTTGTGTGAAGCCAACGGGATCTGCATGGGGATCATCCCGGAGGTGTTCGACCTCGACGGCGAGGACTACCTGCACGTGCTGCAGGACGAGGTGACTCCCGAGAACGAGGAACAGATCAAAGAGGCGGTCCGGCAATGTCCGCGACAGGCCATCTCTATCGAAGACGAATGACGGCATCCGAAGTCGTCTTCGATCCGTTCTCCGAGGAGTTCTTCAACGGCCCCTGGGACATCTACCGGCGTCTGCGCGAACAAGCGCCGGTCTACTACAACGCCGAGCACGACTTGTACGCGTTGTCCCGCCACGAAGATGTGTCGGCGGCCTACAAGGACTTCGGAACGTACTCCTCGGCTTACGGGCTCGACTTGGCCACGGTGCGCTCGAACGAGCCCATGGTGGCCAAGATGATCATCGTGATGGACCCGCCCGAACATCGGCAGATGCGCAGCCTCGTCAACAAGGTGTTCACGCCGCGGGCCATCGAGGCGATGCGCCCGATGGTCACCGCGACCATCGACCGCCACCTGTCCCGGGTCGATCCAGACGGCTTCGACGTCGTCGCGGACTTCTCCGCGCTGTTCCCCGTCGACGTGATCAGCCAGATGCTCGGTGTCCCCGAGGAGTACCGCCAGCAGGTCGGTCAGTGGGTCGACATCACGCTGCGCCGCGAACCCGGTCAGATCGACATGTCCGAGGAGGGGTTGCAGGCGGTCGGTGAACTGATGAGCCTGTATTACAACCTGATTCAGCAGCGCCGGGCCGAACCGCGCGACGATATGTTCAGCCGGCTGATCGCCGCCGAGGTCCAGCGCGACGACGGCGAGAAGCAGCAACTCGACGACTTCGAGATCGCCGGTTTCGCAACCCTGCTGGGCGGCGCCGGCGCCGAGACCGTCACCAAACTGATCGGCAACGCCGCGGTGACGTTCGCCCGCTTCCCCGAACAGTGGCAGAAGCTGCTCGACGACCGCAGTAAGATCCCGGCCGCGGTGGAGGAACTGCTGCGCTACGAGGCACCGAACCAGTACAACGTGCGGCGTTCCATGAAAGAGGTCGACCTACACGGTGTGACGATCCCCGCGGGCAAACCGGTGTTCCTGCTTGCCGGTTCGGCGAACCGGGATCCTGACGCATTCACCGACGCCGATACGTTCGACATCGATCGTGACCGCTCCGAAGCGCAGAACCTGGGCTTCGGCTACGGGGTACACAGCTGCCTGGGTGCGGCGCTGGCCCGCATGGAGAGCGCGATCGCGCTCGAACGGCTGCTCGCCTTCATGCCGCGCTACGAGGTGCTGTGGGACCAGTGCAAACGGGTTGCCGCGCAGAACGTCGCGGGCTGGTCCAACGTCCCCGTTCGTGTGCTGCGCTGATGCGGTTCGTCTTCGTACACGGCGGATTTCACGCCGCGTGGTGTTGGGAAGCGACGGTCCGAGAGCTGCGCGCGCTCGGCCATGACGCCGTCGCCGTCGACCTGCCCGGGCACGGGGCCCACGTCGACGAGGAGTCGACGCTGGCCAACCGCCGTGACACGATCGTCGCCGCCCTGCAATCCGGAGACGTCCTCGTCGGCCATTCCGGCGGCGGGTTCGACGCCACCCTGGCCGCGGACGCCGCACCGGATCTCGTGCGCCACATCATCTATCTCGCCGCGGCGCTGCCCCGCGAGGGCCGCACATACCCCGAGGCGATGGCGATGCGTGACTCCGAAGAAGGCGAGTTCGAGGCCGACGTCGGAGACATGTTGGGCTACTTGAAGTTCGATGACGACGGGGCGATGTGGTTCGCCGACTTCGAGGGCGCGTGGCGATACTTCTACCATGATTGCGATGAGGCCACGGCACGGTGGGCCTTCGAGCGCCTGGGACCCGAACGGTTCGGCGATACCACGGTGACGCCGGTGTCGGTACCGCGGTTCTGGGCGGCCGAGCTGCCCCGCAGCTTCATCCGCTGTCTTCAGGACCGGTCGATGCCGCGTTGGCTAGCCGATACAGTGACGCGACGCCTCGGTGTCGAGCAGCTGACCATCGACGCGTCGCACTCACCGTTTCTGAGCCGTCCGCGCGAGCTCGCCGAGTTGCTGGTGCACGCCACCACCACCAGCCCGATCGGCCCACTGGTACCCGACTGAACTTTCCGCGAGCAGACGGGTAAACCCCCAATTTGCTTACGTTTAGGCGGTGTTCGCGTCTGCTCACGGAAGAAAACTACATGCCGTGGAGGATGACGCCGTTGCAGTCGGCCGCCGCCTGGCGCAGCTTGGCGGCGGCCTGGTATTCGTCGGAGTAGTACCACTTCTTGGCCGCCTCCTCCGACTCGAACTCGAGCAGGACGGTCTGCGTGCCGTGCCAGGTGCCCTCGATCACCTCGGCCTTCTGGTCGAACGCCAGCACCGTGGCGGCAGCCATCGTCTGGCTGGCCACCTTGCCGTAATCGGCCATCCCGGCCGGATCCTTGACGTCCTCGGTGATGACGATATAAGCCTTGGCCACTGAAACTCCTTATTGGTCAGTCGATCTCGCTGATCGCTTGTTCCGGACAATTCTGAATCGCGTCCTTGGCGGCCTCTTCGAGTCCGGCGGGGACCTCGGCCGGATCCGCGACGGCCCAGCCGTCGTCGGTCATCTGGAACACCTCGGGGCACAGCGTCAGGCACATACCGTGACCGGCGCAGCGGTCTTCGTCGACGGCGACTCTCATCCGGCTGACTCCTCCTCCGGGCCCTTCACCACATCGAACTCCAGATGCAGTTCGGTGAGCCCGCGCAGGATGTAGGTCGGGATGTAGTTGTACCGCCGCTCGCCCGCGGGGCCGTGCTGGGCCTCGCTGATCCGGATGTCGGTGGTGCGGTCCAACAGCCGCTCGAGCCCGACGCGGGTCTCCGCACGGGCCAGCGGTGCACCCGGGCAGCTGTGGATGCCGCGGCCGAACGCCAGGTGCTGGCGGGCGTTCTTGCGCTCGGGGTCGAAGGCGTCGGGGTCGGAGAACCGGCGCGGATCCCGGTTCGCCGCACCGTTGATCACCATCACCGTGCAGCCGGCGCCCAGCGGTTGGTCGCCGACGGTGGTCGGCACCCGCGACAGCCGGAAGTCGCCCTTGACGGGGCTTTCGATGCGCAGGCACTCCTCGATGAAGTTCGGCAGCAGGCTGCGGTCCTCGCGCAGCCTGCGCTGGATGTCCGGGTTGTCGCCGATCACCTTCAGCGCGGTGCTCAGCAGCCGCACCGTGGTTTCCTGTCCGGCCGAGAACACGTTGGTGGCCACCCGCACGACGTCACCCACCTCGGGCACCGTGCCGTCCGGGAAGTTCGCGGTCGCCAGCCCGGTGAGCACGTCGTCGCGGGGGTTGGCCCGACGGTCCTCGACATATTCGGCGAAGACGTCGTAGAGGTATTCCAGCGGCGTCTTGGCCAGCGTCTTGTCGGCGTTGCCCAGACCGCTGCCGTGCGTGCCGCGCGCCAGCCGTTCCAGAAGCTCGGGGCGGTCCTCCTCGGGCACGCCGAGCAGATCGGCGATGACACGCAACGTGAACGGGGCCGCGAAGCCGGCGATGAACTCGCCCTCCCCCGGCGCCAGGAAGTCGTCGAGGATGTCGTCGGCGAGCTGCCACATCGCGTCCTCGTTCTCCTTGAGGCGCTTGGGCGTGATCAGCCGCATCAACAACGCGCGGTGGTTGGTGTGCGTGGGCGGGTCCAGCGTCGGAAGCTGGTCGCTGAACGGGATCTCGTCGCGGTGCCTTTCGATCAGCTCGGTGATGTCGCCGTCCTCATGACCTTCCAGCGACACCGGGAACCCGGGGAACGGACCGGTCACCGAGATGCACGAGGAGAACGCCTCCGCGTCGTTGTAGACATCGACGGCTTCCTGCCATCCGGTCACCATCGTGACGCCGTAGTGGTCCTCGCGGCTGACCGGGCACTTATCGCGCAGCGCCGCGTAGAACCGGTACGGGTCGTCGGTCAGGCGACCGTCCCGGAAGAAGTCCACCGTGGTGAGGTCCTCCGCCATGCGCTACTCCGTTCGACGATCTCTGCCTTTGAGAATGTGATTCTCGTCAGATAAGTATTAGATTTCCATAGCCGGACGTCGGCGTCAACGAGGGGCTGTGCACCCGCCCAGCATCTCGGGCAGCTCACTGGATCGGTTCGTCCCCGAGGATGGTGGTGCGCAGCATCTCGCGCGGCGAGTCCGGATCGTATGGCGTCGCCCGGTGCAGCACGCCGCGGTTGTCCCAGATGACGGTGTCGCCGACCGACCACTTGTGGCTGTACACCTTGTCGGCCCCGGTGGCACGATCGAGAAGTTCAGCCAGCAGCGCCCGACCCTCCTCGACGTCCATCCCGACGACGTAGTCGGCCGACGCCCCCAGCACCAGCGATTTGCGTCCGCTGCGGTGCGTCCACACCAGCGGGTGCTCGTGGGTGGGCCGGGCCCGCCACCGCGCCAGCTGCTCGGGCGTCGGATCCGGGGTCACCCGGCGCTGGGACGCCTCCAGCGAGTGCACGACGCACAGCGACGCCAACTGCGCCTTCTCGTCGTCGCTCAGCGCGTCGTAGGCCCCGTAGGCGCTGGCGAACTGCGTCTCACCGCCGCGCTCGGCCACCTGTCGCGCCGAGAGCACCGTGGCCATCTGCGGGTACTCGTCGCCGGTGGGCGTGCAGCCGTCGATATGCCAGTCGAAGGTGGCGCGCAGATATGCCGCCGACGCGTTCTTCGTCTTGTCGAGCGTGACCGGATAGATTCCGGCGACCGGGTGGTGCCCGTCGGAGGAATGATCGATCTGGCCCAGCCGTCGGCAGAACGCGACCTGCGCCTGCGGGTCGAGGCGAAGGCCAGGAAAGACCAGCACGCCGTTGTCTTCGAGCGCCTCGAGCACCGCGGCGCCGAACGCGTCGTCGGACGCCAGCGTCTCGGAATTGAGCCCGGGCACCTCGGCCCCGACCGAGGACGTGAGCTTATTGATGGTCAGCAGACTCATGGCTGCACTTTCCGTCATGGCACCGGCGCGCTGACGCGGTGCATGACGGCGTCAGCGGAGTCGGCGGGTTTCTGGGTTCCGAAGATCTCGACGGCCATGGAGACCATGACCATCGAGTAGATGAGGTGCAACAGGTTCAGCACATCGTCGGGCAGGTCGTCGAGCGGGAACTTGTCGCAGTAGTCGATCGCCTCCTCGAAGCGCGGTGTGAACGCCTCGTAGAACTGCCGGATCTCGGCCATGGAGGTGTTCATCCGGGTGTCCCAGCGTTCGGCTTCTGTTGCCAGGCACCACTTCTGGGCAAACGGCTCGAATTCGGCGAACGCACTGGGGAGTCGGGGTTCGGTCATGGTCACACCCCCACCGGTTTACGCTCGGACTTGTACTCCTCGACCCAGTCGACGGCGACCTTGTGCAGGTGGCGCACCAGGATCTCCTGGTCGCTGAGCGGGAACTCGTCGACGATCGGCTCGTTCACGCCGTATTCCAGCGCCGCCTGCGTGCCGCCCAGCATCCCGGCATCCTGCAGGGCGAATTCCTTGAGCACCACTGCGGCAACTTCGTGTTCGACGCGCTCGCGCACGGTGCGGGCCGGGTGAAAAGCGGTGTACGCCTCGAACTTATGGGTGTTGTGCGAGGTCGGCCAGTACCGGTACAGCAGGTACCAGCCGTGGTAGATCAGGATCTCCAGGTTCGGGAAGATCTGGAAGTTCGTGATACCCCACGGCTCGATGCCGCCGGGGTTCAACCCGGCCGAGAAGTGCGTCTCCGGTGTGTGCCACGGCCCCACCAGGCCGCTGCGGGTGGCCCGTTCGACGGGATACATGTACTCCGGGTCCAGCAGCCATCGACGCGTGCCCGCGGTGGACACCAGCCGATGCGGCCCGTCGATCTGGAAATGACCGCACTCGAACGTCGCATTCGGTTGCCGCACAGCCGAAGGCACCTGCTGGGAGTGCAGCGAGGGTACGTGGTAGTACTCCTGGAAGGCATCGGCGAAGATCTTCCAGTTGCTGTTGTTGTGCGCCTCGAACTCGTAGCGCTCGGTCATCAACTCGAAGGGATAGTCGTCGAGCGCGGTGATCATCGGACCGAGGAACTCGCGCAGGTTCCACCGGGGCTCCGGATCGAAGTTGATGAAGATGAAGCCGTTCCACACGTCACAGTGCACCGGGCGCAGCCCGCGTTGCGAGGCCTCCAGGTCGAAGAACTCACCCTCCTGCTGAACGAAGGTGAGCGCGCCGGTGAGGTCGTAGCGCCAGCCGTGATACTTGCAGGTGAACTGCCGGCAGGTGCCCTTGACCTCTTCGTTGGGATAGTCGTTCCACACCAGCTTGTTTCCCCGGTGCCGGCAGACGTTGTAGAAGGCGCGGATCTTCTCGTCGCGGCCCTTGACGACGATCACCGAGACCTTGGCCGCCTCGATCTCCTTGGTGAAGTAGCTGCCGACCCGCGGCACCTCCTCGACGCGCCCGATGTTGAGCCAGGCCCGCTTGAACACGGCCGCACGTTCGAGTTCGTAGAACTCCGGTGAGGTCGAGTCCCGAAACGAGATCGGCCCGGTACCCAGCTCCGGGTAGTGCTCCGTCCAGCTGCCCTCCGCGGGCTTAGGCCACTTACCCATGCGAACCTCCCTGTGTCATTTGGAACCTCATCACATCACCGACCCGCCGTTGACTCCGAGAGTCTGGCCGGTGATGAAGCCGGCCTGGTCAGAACAGAGAAAACCCACCGCGGCGGCGATGTCGTCACCGGTGCCCAGGTGGCCCAGCGGGATGCTGGCGGCCATCTGGTCGTTGGACGGCAGATGCCCCGCGGCCTGCGACTGATGCTGCATCGGTGTCTCGATGCCCGACGGCGGAATGTTGTTCACCGTGATACCGGCCGGACCGTACTCGCGGGCAAGCGATTTGGTCAGCGACAGCAACGCGCCTTTGGAGGCGGCGTAGTGCGCCATTCCCGGTGACCCGCGTTGCGCGCTGGACGACGAGATCATCACGATGCGGCCCCAGCCGGCGTCGAGCATGTCGGGAACCGCGACCTGACAGCAGTGGAAGGTGCCGGTGAGGTTCACGTCGATCAGCCGCTGCCAGGCGTGCGGGGTGATCTCGGTGAACCGCGCGAAGTCCACGGCGCCCGCGCTGGTGACCAAGATGTGCACCGGCCCCAACTCGGCGCGCACCTTGTCGAACGCCGCCTCGACGGCCGCGCGGTCGCTGACGTCGACCGCGTGCGCGTGGGCGGTAGCACCGGTGGCGCGCAGGTCCTCGGCGACCCGTTGGGCCGCCTCACCGTTGAGGTCGAACACCGCGACCTTGTGACCACGTCTGGTGAGCTCATGACAGGTCGCTTCGCCCATTCCGGAAGCGCCTCCGGTAACCACCGCCACGCGGCTCATCGAATTCGCTCCATCGCAGGACCTTTCACCTCTACTCGTAGACCACGTGAACGGTTGGGCTGGTGGGCAGCGACTGGCAGGTCAGTACCCACCCCTCGGCCACCTCGTCGTCGTCGAGCGCGTCGTTGTTGAGCATCCTGGCACTTCCGCAGACGATGCGGGCCATACATGTTCCGCACGAACCGGTTTCGCACGACGACGGCGCACGCAGTCCGGCCATGCGCGCGGTCTGCAGCAGCGTGTTGCCTCTCCGGTAGTCCGCCGTGGTGGTCTTGCGATCCAGTTCGATGACGATCTTCTCGGTGACCTCGGCCGAAGCCGCGACCGCGTCACCGGGCACTGGCTCGACGTGAAACCGCTCGAGGTGCAGGCGGTTGCGTGGTACGCCGGATGTCAGCAGGGTCTGTTCGGCGGTGTCCATGAAGGGTCCAGGACCGCAGATGTAGTAGTCGGCATCAGCGCTCGCGTCGAGGAACGACCCGACTGCGGCGCGGCTGACGACGCCTGATTCGTCGTCGAAATGGTGTGTCACGGTGAGCCGCTCGGGATTGGCCGCGGCCAGCGTGGATAGCTTGGCAGCGAAGATCACCGATTCGCGGCTGCGGTTGGCGTAGAACAAGCGCATCCGGCGCGTCGAGTTCGCCAGCGCGCTGCCGATCAGCGAGAAGATGGGCGTGATGCCGCTACCGCCGGCGAAAGCCACGAGATCACGCTCGCCCTCGCCGAGGACGAAACGCCCTTCCGGCGGTGCGACGGAGATCTCGTCACCCGCTGCGGCGGCGTCGTTCAACCAGTTCGAGACCAGACCGCCGGGATCACGTTTGACGGTGATCTGCAGTTCGTCGCCGCAGTTCGGGAACGACGACATCGAGTAGCACCGCTGGTGGCGGTCGCCGCCGACGTCGACCTGAAGCGTCACGTATTGGCCGGCCCGGTAACGAAAGCTCTGTGCACGGCCGGCGGGCACGTCGAGGACCAGCGACACGGCATCGCAGGTTTCCCGCACCACCCGCTTGATGCGCAGCGGCGCAAACTCCTCGGTCATCGCCGCTCACAGTATCAAGTACTTGTGATTGATCTCAAGGGCCAGTTCGTGCGGTCACGCGGGTTCGTATCGCAGCATCGTGACGTCGTACTCGGGATAGTCGAAGAACACCGGCCGCACCCGCATCCCCACCTCGAGGTCGGACGGGTCGACGTTGACCAACTCGGTGGAGAACCGCGGACCCTCGTCCCATTCGACGATGGCCAGCAACTGCGGCACCGCGTCGGCGAAGTGCGGCCCGACGGGGCGGCGCGCCACGGTGTAGGAGTACAAAGTGCCCATACCGGAGATCTCGCGCCATTCGAGGTCGTCGGCGAGCGTGCGCGGGGCGCGGACCCGCGGATAGAACACGTAGGCGTCCGAGGATGGCGAGTATTGGATCACGATGCGGTGCTCGCGCAGCGCATCCCAGAACGGCGCGGTGGTGGGCGTCTTGACCGGCATCGGACGCTCAAAGGTCGTCATCGTCAATCTCCTTCGAGGACCAGGGCGGTCTGTTCGGACAGGATCCCTCCGTTGCCGGAGACGAACGCGCGGTGGCAGTCGCGCACCTGGGCGGCGTCGGCGCGGCCCATGATCTGTCGGGCGGCGTCGCAGACGTGGTGCATGCCGCCGGCGAGTCCGGCCTGACCGAACCCGAGCTGGCCGCCCGCGGTGTTGAGCGGAAAGTCGCCGCGAAAAGTCAGGTCGTGGTCGGCGACGAACTTCATCCCCGCGCCCTTCTCGCAGAACCCGGCGTCCTCCAGGCTCAGCAGCACCGTGATCGTGTAGCAGTCATAGATCGACACCATGTCCATGTCGGCGCGTCCGAGTTCGGTCATCGCGAACGCGGTGTCGGCGGCCTCGGCGATCGGGGTGTGCAGCAGGTCGGCCGCGTAGGTCGGGGTCTTGAACGGCACGTGTTCGCCAAAACCCTTGACCCACACCGGACGGTGGCGGGTGCGCCTGGCGATGTCGGCGTTCGCCAGCACAACTGCGGCCCCGCCCACGCACGGCATCACGATCTCGAGCATGCGCAGCGGGTCGGCGATCACCGGGCTGGCGAGCACGTCGTCGACGGTGAGTGGCTTGTCCTTCCAGATGGCGCCCTCGGTGTGGTTGGCGTTGACCCGTTGGTCGACGACGATCTTGGCCATCGCCCGTTCGTCGTAGCCGTACACCGCGCCGTAGCGGGTGGCGACCTGACCGTACGGCCCGTTCTGGCCGAGGTTGCCGTAGGGGATCTCGAATTCCGCCTGCGGTGAGCCGTACTGGTAGCTCGACGAGCCGAAAAACACCGCGTCGACGAGCGGTTTGGGCTTCTTCTCCGACATCGGCGTGATGTAGCGCGCCGGCAACGCGCACAGCACCACATCACACAATCCCAGTTCGATCGCCGCCGCCGCGCGCCACACCATTGCCGCGGCGCTGGCACCGCCGAGGTCGACGAGCTCAGCGAAGTTGGCTCTCACGCCGAGGTATTCGGCGATGGTGGATGGTACGAAGATCTCGGATTCGCCGAGATGCGACGTGACGATCCCGTTGACGAGTTCACCCCGAAGCCCGGCATCGGCGAGCGCATCCGCCGAAAGCTCGGCCCACTGCTCGAGCGTGAACGGTGCGGGTGAGGCCTTGTTCATCCGCTCCGGTGGCAGTTCGACGTACCCGACGATGGCGGCTTCGCCCCGTAATCCCATGGTGGTCCTTCGCTGTGGTGACGGCTACTTGCGTGGTAAGCCGAGGATCATCTGCGCGACGATGTTGAGCTGGATCTCCTTGGTCCCGCCGCCGATCAGTTCGGCGGGCACCCTTAGATACGGTTGCGCGACAGGTGGATCGGATTCGGCGACCATAGCCAGCCGTCCGGTCGATCCGAGCGTGGTGGCGAACGTGCGGCGCAACAGTTCGTTCATCGCGATCTTGGCCACGCTGGAGGCGGCGCCGGTGGTCTGGCCGTCGAGCAGCCGGATGGTCTCGCGAACGCCCAGCGCCTTGATCGCGTGCGTGTAGGCGTCGAGCTCACCGAGTTCGCGCACCAGGTCGTCGCGCGTCTGCTGCTGCGACTTCGCGAGCCGGCGCAGCGCGGCCGCCCTGTCGAACTGCACGTATCCGCTGATCGCCGAACGCTCTTCGGCCATCGTCGCGATGGCCAGCCCCCATCCACCGGTGGGCTCACCGAGGAGCACCTCGTCGGGTACGAACACGTCGGTCAGAAAGACCTCGTTGAACTCCGTCTCGCCGCTGGCCTGTCGAATCGGCTGCACCTCGATACCCGCCGACCGCATATCGACGATGAAGTAGCCGAGCCCGCGGTGCTTGCGGACATCCGGGTCGGTGCGGGCGAGCAGCGCCCCGTAGTCGGCGCGATGCGCCGACGACGTCCAGATCTTGTGCCCGGTGATCTGCCAGCCGCCGTCGACCTTGGTGGCGCGCGTGCTCAGCGCGGCCAGATCTGAGCCAGCGCCCGGCTCGCTGAACAACTGACACCACGCGAGTTCGCCCCGCAAGGTCGGCGGGATCAGTCGGTGCTGCAATTCCGTCGAGCCGGCGCGGATCATCGACGGCAGGATCCATTCGGCGATCCCCAGCGACGGCCGCACCAAACCCGGGCGCCTGGCGAACTCCTCGTCGATGATGAGCTGCTGCAGCGGTGTGGCGTCGATGCCCCACGGCCGGGGCCACTGCGGTGCGATGAGCCCCGCCTCGGCGATGAGCGTGCGCTGCGCTCCGGTGGCGAAATGCTCGTAGTCGCCCTGCTTTCCGGGTCCGTCGTTGCGCTCGGCGGCGGCCGCGTCCAGCGTCTCGGCCACCCGTGCCCGAAAATCTTCTTCGGCGTCGCCGAGGTTTACCGCGAAGTCGCGTTCGGTATGTACGGTCGTCTCGCCCAGTCGCCGGGCCCAACTGCTTCTGGTGCCGATCGAACCGGCCAGGCTAGTGGCCCGTCGCCAGTGCACGTGCAGATCGTGTTCCCAGGTGAAGCCGATGGCCCCGAACATCGTCAGCGTGTCGAGCACCAGGCCCGGGCACGGCAGCACCGCCATGAGGGCCGCGCCGGCCGCCGCCATCCGAAGTTGTTCGAGGGGTTCGTCCACGGCCCGCACGGCGTCCCACGCCGCCGCGCTGGCCAGCTCGCTGTTGACCAGCAACATCGCGGCATTGTGTTGCAGCGCTTGGAATGTGCCGATGAGCGTGCCGAACTGTTCGCGGGTGCGCAGATGTTCGGTCGCCGCGTCGACACACCACTGTGCGATCCCGGCGGCCGCACACGCCGCGAGTGCGACCGCGACGTATTCCGCGCGGTCGGCGTTGATGCCGTCGAGCGTCGCGGAGCCGGCGACCGGATAGTCGTCGAGCCGCAGGACCCCGATGTCGGTGAGCAGGTCGGTGCCGGCGACGGGTTGGGTGCTGGCCGATGCCTGCGCGGTGTCAACGGCTACCCACAGGGTCTCGCCGTCGTCGGTGCCGGCCCCGACCAGAGCGACACCGGCAGAACATATTCCGGCCGCCACCTCCGAGGCACCGCTGACCAGCCAGCCGTCGTCGCCGGTGCGGGCGTTGAAGTTTGCGTGCTGCGGCAGGATCAGTGCGGCCGGGGTTCCCCCGGCCAGCTGGGTGAGCAAGGTCTGCGCCGACGATGACGGGCGGGCGAGCAGTGCGACCGCGCCGGCCGTGACCGTCGGCACCAGCGGACCGGCCAGGCCCGCCTTGCCGGCGGCGTCGAGTACGCAGCCGGCGTCGAGCAGTTCACCGCCCTGGCCGCCGAAGCGCTCAGGTAGATGTACGGCGTGGAAACCGTTGGCGGTCAGATCGTCCCACCATGCGGGGCGCTCGCCGTTGGCCAGCGCGTCGAACGCCTCCCGGGTCGATGCCATCGGGGCGCGCCGCGCGGCGAACCGGCCGACCGAGTCGGCGAGTTCGCGCTGCTCCGGTGTGAGTGCCAGGCTCACAGCGCCTGCTCGCTGTTGGGGTAACTCATCGCCGCCATGGCCTTGATCGATACGCGTCGTCGTCGGAACCCAAGAGCCCGCTTGCGCCGATGACAAGCTTTTTCGTCACTGATGGGCCTCGGATCCCTCTCATCTTTACGAGACGAACCGTCTCGTCTTGCAAAGGCTAGTAGTTGCTGTCACCATCTGTAAAGGCCGTCAGATGCGGAGTCGTTCAGTGGTCACCAAAGCGCGCGCCCCACGCCGCCGCAGCGAGAGATCTCGGGTGGCGATCGTCACCGCGACAAAGGAACTGCTGCTCGAGCGGGGATTCGACGGGCTCAGCATCGAGGCCGTGGCCGCGCGTGCCGGGGTCGGTAAGCAGACCATCTACCGGTGGTGGCCGAGCAGGCCCGCGCTCGTCGCCGACGTGCTGCTCGAAGACGCCGACAAGATCTTGCGCGCCGTCGAGCACACCGGGGATCTGACCGCCGATCTCAGCCGGTGGGCAGTCAAACTGGCGGCCACGCTCACCACCGCCCGAGGGCACGCGATGCTGCGCATCCTCACCGTCGCCGGCCTCGAACACGAGGACTCCCAAGCCCGCATGTATGCCGGCTTCAGTGTGCCGTTGCACGACAGCGTCAAGAACCGGTTGCGCGCCGCCGGACTGGACGACGCGGCGGCGCAGGCCGCCGCGGACGCGATCGTCGGCGGGATCGTCTACGCCATCCTCAGCGAGGGCCGGTCCTTCCGCCGCAGCCGCGCAGAGACGATCACCCGCACAGTCCTCGACGGGGTGGTGTCTTGAGCGGTGGTTAGTCGCCGATGTGGTCGTCGAAAAGCGTGTGGCCCGTGCCCTTTTCCACCACACGTGCCAGCAGATCACGCAGGGTGCGCTGTTCTTCGGAGGTCAGCACACCGAAGACGTCCTCGTGGGCGGCGATCGCGTCGCTGACCACCGCGGCGGCCACCTTTCGACCCTCAGGGGTCAGGTAGGCCTTCAGGATCCGCGCGTGTTGGGGGTCTGGTTTGCGCTCGACCAGACCACGCTGCTCGAGCGCCTTCATCGCGAGCTGCACTCCCTGCGGGGTGATCAGCAGGCGACGCGCAAGCTCGGCGCCCGAAAGGCCCGGCTCGTTGGTGAGCTGACGCAGCACACCGATCTGTGCGGTGCTGACGCCGTGCTGGCTCACCGCGTCGTTGACCGCCGTCAGCGAGAAGTACCAGGCCTGCTTGAGGTGCCACAGGATGTTGTCGGCCAGTTCCATGCCGAGATCCTCTGCCACGACCTAGCTCCCATCGTGCTTGTAGATGCGGCCGTCCTTCATGACAAACCGCACGTCGAGCGTAGTCGTGATGTCGCGCGATGGGTCGGCGGGCACGGCGATGACGTCGGCGCGGTATCCGGGTGCGAGCCGGCCCAATTCGTCGTCGGCCTCGATCAGCTCTGCGCTCGTGATGGTCGCCGCCCGCAGCGCTTCCATCGGCGACATCCCCCGAGACACCAGCGCACACAACTCTTTGGCGTTCTGGCCGTGCGGTATCGCCGGTGCGTCGGTGCCGCACGCGATGCGAACTCCGGCGGCGATCGCCTTCGGCAACATCGACTGCGCGCGCGGAAACACCTCTTCGGCCTTCTTGCGCAGCTCGGGTGCGATCCGGTCGACGGCCATCGCTTCGGTCAGGTACGTCGTCGACACCAGGAAGGTGCCGTGGTCGACCATCATCTGGATCGTCTCGTCGGAGGCCAGGAAACCGTGTTCAATGCAGTCGATACCGGCGCGGATGCATGCCCGAATCGCGCTGTCGCCCACCGCATGTGCGGCCACCCGCACGCCGGCGCGGTGGGCCTCGTCGGCGATCGCGGCGAACTCGTCGTCGGAATACTGCTGGGCGCCGGGTGCGGTGCTGTGCGACATCACGCCGCCGGATGCCGACACCTTGATCAGCTTGGCGCCGTGGCGGATCTGGTAGCGCACACAGGCGCGCACGTCGTCGACCCCGTTCGCGATGCCCTCGGCCACCGACAGCGGCATGATGCCGGGGGCCAGCCGCTGAAAGACCGTGGGATCGAGGTGTCCGCCGTACGGGGTCACCGCATGCCCGGCCGGATATATCCGCGGACCCACGTGCCAGCCCTGGTCGATGGCGCGCTGCAGTGCCACGTCGAGCAGATAGCCACCGGTCTTGACCATCAGGCCCAGGTTGCGCACCGTGGTGAAGCCCGCTTCTAGCGTGGTGCGGGCGTTGACCGCAGCACGCAGTGTCCGATACACCGGATCGTCCTGCACCCCGTGCATCGGGCTGGGCAGACCCTCCGGCCCGCCGGGGCCCCCGATGAGCAGGTTGAGTTCCATGTCCATCAGCCCCGGCAGCAGGGTGACGTCGCCGAGATCGATGTCTTGTGCCGGATCCTTGGGCTCCTCAACGGGATTGACCGCTGAGATCCGGTCGCCCTTTACCACCAACACCGCCGGTGAGCGCACCTGACCGGTCTCGACGTCGGCCCAGCGCTGCGCCCGTAGAACGGTGACGGGGTCGGTCACGGCACGGGTTCGATTACGCAGTCAAGCGTCGAGGCACCCGAATCGGGCACCCGCGGCTGCTTCCAGCACTCCACCGGGAAGGACACCATGATCATCGAGTACAGCAGGCGCATCAGGTTGAGAACATCCTCGGGCATGTCGTCGAGGGTGAACTTATCGCAGTAGGTGAGCGCCTCCTCGGCGCGGGCAGTGATCGCATCGTAGAACGC
The DNA here is from genome assembly GCF_053483195.1 of Mycolicibacterium sp. XJ2546. Classification (NCBI taxonomy): domain Bacteria; kingdom Bacillati; phylum Actinomycetota; class Actinomycetes; order Mycobacteriales; family Mycobacteriaceae; genus Mycobacterium; species Mycolicibacterium sp. XJ2546. Next base: position 47,755 of record NZ_JBEFRW010000014.1, read on the forward strand.
CTGCATGTCGGTCATCGAACTGGCCAGCCGCTTGGCGTAGCGCTCCGGCTCGGTCGCCAAGCACCAGTCCGAAAACGGTTCCAGATCGGCGAATTCCGGTGGCAGCTTTGCGGTCATCGGACTACACCCCCGCCGTCTCGCGTTGGTACTGCTCGACCCAGGCGGCGGTCTCCTTGTGCAGGTGTCGGATGAGCACCTCCTGATCGCACAGCAGGAAGTCGTCGAGCACGCGCGACTCGATCATCGACTGAGTGGCTTCCAACGTGTTGGCGTCCTGCAGGCCGTACTCCTTGAACGACACCGCGGCCAGTTCCTGCGCGACGCGTTCACGCGGAGTGCGCGCCTCGGGGAAGTACAGGTTGCCTTCGAAGATGTGGGTGTTGTACGACGTCGGCCAGTAGTGGTAGGTCAGGTACCAGCCCTGGCCCCAGAACAGCATCGTGAAATTCGGGAACAGCTGGAACGAGTCCAGGCCCCACGGATCACATTTCGCCGGGTTCAGGCCCGCTGGCATCTCACCGAGATCCTGTTTGTCCCATGGCCCGAACAGCCCGCTCTGGCAGATGTCCTCGATCGGTTTGCGCATCTCCTCGGACATCTCCCAGGCCCGCACACCAGAGGTGCTGACCAGTCGGTGCGGACCTTCGATGCGGTAGTGCGGTGCCTCGAAACCGGCTTCGGCCGCGGCCTTGGAGTACGCGGTGGGCGACTGGTTCGCGTGCAGTACCGGTGCGTGGTAGAACTCCTGGAACGCATCCATGTAGAGCTTCCAGTTCGCTCCGATCTCCGAGCGATAGGTGAACCTCGTGGTCAACTTGTCGAACGGATAGCCCTCGAGATCGAGGATCATCGGGCCGAGAAACTCACGCAGCGACTGTTCGGGTTGCTTGGCGAAGTTGACGAAGATGAAGCCTTCCCACACGTCGCAGTGCACGCCGACCAGACCGTAGCGGCTCTTGTCGAGGTCGAAGAACTCGCCTTCCTGCTGCACGAACGTCAGGTTGCCGTCGAGGTCGTAGCGCCACGCGTGGTACTTGCAGGTGAACTGCCTGCAGACGCCGCTGGTTTCTTCGAGCGGCATGTCGTTCCACACCAGCTTGTTGCCGCGGTGACGACAGATGTTGTGATACGCCTTGACCTCACCAGAGGTGGTTCGCACCAAGATGATCGACGTGTTGGCGACCTTGATTTCCTTGGTGAAGTAGCTGCCCTTGCGCGGAAGTTGTTCGACGCGGCCGACATTGAGCCAGGCCCGCTTGAAGATCGCCTGGCGCTCGGCCTCGTAGAACTCGGGGCTGATCGAGTCGTCGTAGGACACCGGTTCGGTACCCAACTCCGGATAGTGCTCGGTCCAGCTGCCTTCGGGAGGTTTGGGGAATCGGGCCATTGGCTTCTCCTGTCCACGCGACGATGCCGACGGTATCTGCTCCCCACCGCAATCGCAAGTAGTTGATACAGCGGCGGCAGCGACGGCAGCTTCACCGAAATCGACACCAGGGTTGTGATTCGGCGATATCACAGCCCTCGTGCAGAAATCGGCGGGCGAAGGCAGGGTTCAAGGCAGCTTGATCGCCGAGACGTACATATCGACGATCGGCCGGTAGAGGTCGACGTCGTCGAGTTCGCTGCCGAGCACGATGGCGTCACTGGTGGCGATCAGCACTCGAGCCAGCGTCATCGGCGAAATCAGCACCGTCCCCCCGAGCCTGTCGACACCGTCGACGATGAACTTCGCCAACTTCTCGACCACCTCCGAGCGTTTGGCAGCCACGCGGTCCCGCGCCTCGGGGTTGCGCAAAAGATAGAGCGTGAACTCGTGACCGAGTGCGGCGTGCTCGGCGCCGCGGTCGCGACTGAGCTGACGCCACCGGGTGGCGATGTCGTCGCGCTCGCGCGCACCCACCTGCTCGGCCGCCGACATCACCTCGGCGAAGTTTTCGAAGTAGCGCCGCCAGTACCGGTCGCTGACGGCCAGGAAGAGCTCCTCTTTGGTGGCGAAGTGCTTGTAGATGGCGCCTTTGGTGTAGCCCGCCGCAAACGCAATGTCGTCCAGAGTCGCTGCGGTGAACCCCTTTTCGCCGAACACATTCTCCGCGGCGTCCAACAACAGCGAACGCGTGTGCTCGAGTCGCCGCTCCCGCGTCCACCGCTCGACCATGACGAGAGTCTGCCACATAGTTTCTGAGAAACCATTGAGTTCTCCAGATACTCATCGGTATATTCACTCGAGTCGCGCTGCCGAGGCGCGCCGAGGAGGCGTCGTGAGCGAACTGTCAGACAAGAAGTCCCCCGCCACCGAGTCACTGAGCATCGTCGGTCGACTCGAGGAGCCGGCGGCGCGGCCCTCCAAGCGTGTCAAGATCTGGGCCACGCTCGGCGGACTGATCCTCGTCTTCCAGATCTACGTGTGGATCCGCTGGATCACCGGCCCCTACTTCACGCCTGTCGATCCCGGTCCGACAGACCCGCCGACCTTCATGAAGGTCGCCCTGATGATGTGGCAGATCGGTTCGCCGGTGCTCTTCCCGGTCGCGATCTGGTGGTTCATCATCCGGCCGTGGCGGCGCGAACGCCGCATCACCCTCGACGGCATGATCATGGTGTCCACCGGGCTGTTCTTCTTCCAGGACCCGCTGCTCAACTACATCAACACCTGGTGCACCTACAACGCCTGGGCCTTCAACATGGGCTCGTGGGCGCCGCACGTCCCGGGCTGGCTGTCGCCCGAACGGCCCGGCGCGCAAGTCGCGGAACCGTTGGGCATCAACGTCTCCGGCTACGCTTTCGGTGTCCTGCTGTGCACGATCTTCGGCTGCTGGGTCATGCGCAAGGCCCAGCAACGCTGGCCGAACATCGGCACCAGGGGACTGATCGCCGTCGCGGCCGTGTTCGGCTTCGTCTTCGACTTCGTGATGGAAGGCCTGGTGTTGATGCCACTGGGCATGTACACCTTCCCGGGCGCCATCCAGTCGCTGTCCATCAACGCGGGCACTTACTACCAGTGGCCGATCTACGAGGGATTCATGTGGGGCGGTGTGCAGGCCGCGCTGTGCTGCCTGCGCTTCTTCACCGACGACCGCGGTCGCACGGTCGTCGAACGCGGATTGGACAACGTCCGTGGCGGTTTCGCCACCCAACAATTGGTTCGCTTCCTGGCGATCTTCGCCGCGATCAGCGCATCGTTCTTCGTCTTCTACATCATTCCGGCGCAGTTCATGGCGACCCATGCCGACCCGTGGCCCGAAGACGTGCAGAAGCGCTCGTACTTCACCTCGGGCCTGTGCGGCGACGGCACCGACCGGCCGTGCCCCGACCCCAACCTGCCCTTCCCCACCAGGCACTCCGGCTACATCAACACCGACGGCGAGTTCGTGCTGCCAGAAGGTGTGGAGATGCCGGCGGTCGTGCCGCACGAACGGAGCGAATGACGTGTCGGCCAACAACCAATCCGCGACGGTCGAAAGCCGCCCGGCAGCACCGTTTTACCGTCCGGTCGGCGACGAGGCCGAGGTTTTCCGCGCCGCCGCCCGGCGCGGGCTGCCGGTGCTGCTGAAAGGCCCGACCGGCTGCGGTAAGACCCGGTTCGTCGAGGCGATGGCCCACGAACTCGGCCGCGATCTCATCACGGTCGCGGGCCACGAAGACATGACGTCGGCAGATTTGGTGGGCCGCTTTCTGCTCAAGGGCGGCGAAACGGTATGGGTGGACGGTCCGCTGACCCGGGCGGTGCGCACCGGCGCCATCTGCTATCTGGACGAGATCGTCGAGGCGCGTCAAGACACCACCGTGGTCATCCATCCGCTGGCCGACCACCGCCGCGAGCTCCCGGTCGACCGGCTCGGCACGACGTTGTTGGCCGAACCCGGGTTTCAACTCGTGATCTCCTACAACCCCGGCTACCAGAGCGTGTTGAAGAACATCAAAGAGTCGACGCGACAGCGGTTCATCGCCATCGAACTCGACTTCCCGCCACCGGAAGTGGAAACCGAGATCGTTGCGCACGAAGCCGGTATCGACTCAGACACCGCACGGGTCCTGGTGTCGGTCGGTAACGCGATCCGCAACATCGATGGCTCACCGCTGGGCGAAGTATCGTCGACGCGCATGCTGATCCTCACCGGCGAGCTCGTCGCCGAAGGGCTCAGCCTGCGCCGGGCCGTCCAGGCGGCCATCGTCGAGGCGCTCTCCGACGACCGCGATCTCATCCGCGCGCTCGGCGAGCTCGTCGACGCCGTGCTACCGCGGACGTGACTGCTTCCGATCGGGGGTCATATCCCGTCGCTTCGCTCGCCCCGACAGGGCCCGAATGCTTTCGGTTTCTCGCCGCGTTCGCCTCCAGTCGATTACTCGACCTCGCGGAGGCGCCGGCCGGTCAGCCCGCATACACCGACGGGCAGACCATCTTCGTCTCGGCGGGTCGCTCCCCCGCCGAGCAACGCCGCGAAGTGGTGTTACAGGCCGCGCTGCTGGGCGCGGGCAGCCTCGACGCGAACCTGGTCAAGCCGTTACGGGGGCGGCCCTCACTTGCGCGTCGGTACCTAGCGATCGAAGGGCGCCGGGCACTCGCCGAGCTGGCGTGTCGTCTGCCCCTTGCCGCCACCTTCGATATCGACGGGTCCTCCAGCACGACGTCAGCCGCCGAGTCACTCGAAATGGCGAGGGGCCGAGCCAGAGTTGGCAGTCCACCGGAGTGGTTCGGTGTCATCAAACCCGCCCGGTTATCCAAACCTTCTGCGCGCCCCGGTGAGCCGGGCACCGACGATGACCTGCGCTTGAAGATCGACTCGATCAAAGCTGCCCAACCCGAAGACGACGCTGACGAGGACGACGACGAGCAGGGCGAGGAAAGCAAGATCCTCAAGCTCTTCGACAACCCGTTGTTCAACTCCGAAGCGGTCGGTGAGTTCCTGCGCAAACTGCTCGGCAGCGCGCGGTCCTCCTCCAGCAGTTCCGGCGGCGGCAAGGTACCCGTCGGCTCGGTCCGGCAGGCGCGCGCAGCGAGCCAGCAAGCCCGGCCGCTGCCCCGCCGGATCCATTTCACCGACGACGGCAATCCGGGTGCGGCCGTCGGCGTCGGCGGGGCACTGCACCCCGAGTGGGACGTCTACAAGAACCGCTACCGACCCGAATGGTGCCGCGTCATCGAGTATCCGCTGACGACGCGCGCCGACGTGTCCGGTGCCGGCGTCGCGCACGACGACGTGCTCCGTCGTCGGCTGTCCCGCATCGGTCTCGGAACAAAAGTGTTGCGGCGCCGCGCAGACGGCGATGAACTCGACATCGAGGCGCTCGTCGATCTGTCCATCGATCTGCGGTGCGGCTATTCACCGCCCGAACACGTCTACGTCGAACGCCGCAAGGTGGCCCGCAACCTCGGGGTGCTGATCCTCGTTGACGCGTCGGGATCGGCCACCGACGCCGATCCGCAGGGTCTCGCCGTCCACGACCACCAGCGGCGTGCCGCAGCCACCCTGGCCGCCACGCTCGAAGACCTCGGCGACCGCGTCGCGGTGTACGGCTTCCGATCCGAGGGCCGCCACGCCGTGCATCTGCCCGCCATCAAGACCTTCGATCAGCGTTTCAACGCGCTCAGCCGCGCCCGACTGAACCAACTGCAACCATCGAACTACACCCGCCTCGGTGCGGCGATACGGGGCGCGGGCGAAATACTCAAAGCCGAGTCGGGCACCCCGAACCGGCTGCTGCTCGTCCTGTCTGACGGATACCCTTACGATCCGGGTTACGAGGGCCGCTACGCCGAAGCCGACGCACACAAGTCGCTCGAAGAGCTGCGCTTGGATGGTGTTGCGTGTCTGTGTCTTTCGCTCAGCACCACCACCGGCGCAGAGGCGCTTGAAAGAGTCTTCGGCTCCGCAAGCCACGCTCGCGCCGCCCGGCTGAACGATCTGAGCCCACAGATGGACGACCTGTTCCTGTCGGCGCTGCGCGAACTCGCCGCTCCACGGCCCGCGCAGCGGAGCACCCACGTGGGCACCGGACTTGAACTGCGCACCGGCAACGTATCAAGTAGTTAACATTTGAGCCGCGGTGCGCTATGACTAAGGGATGCTCTCCGGCGAGAAGATCCTCATCACCGGCGCGACAGGGAAGATCGCCTTCCCCATCGCGCGGGCACTCGCCCACTACAACCAGGTGTTTGGAGCGGCACGGTTGCGCGATCCGGCTGACCGCAGCCGATTAGTCGACGCAGGCGTCACGCCGGTTGCGCTGGATATGAGCACCGGTGACTTCTCCTCGCTGCCCGAAGATTTGACCTACGTATTCCACGCTGCCGTCGACGACGGCACCGGCGATTGGGCCACCTGCCTCGCCACCAACGCACAGCACACCGGTGACCTGTTGTATCGGTGCCGGGAGGCAAAGGGTTTCGTGTACTGCTCGACGGGGTCGATCTACGGCTATCAGGGCCGGCGTCCCTTGACCGAGTCGGATCCGCCGGGTGTACCGTCGCGCTCCACCTACAGCTTCTCCAAGGTCGCCGCCGAAGCCGTGTGCACCTGGATCGCCACACAGCACCGGATCCCGCTGACGATCATCCGCATCTGTTCGACTTACGGACCCGAAGGCGGTGCGCCTGCGGACCGCCTCGAGACCATACTGGCGGGCAAGCCAATTCGGCTCCACCCCGACCAACCCAACAACTACAACCCGATCTACGAGGACGACTACGTCGCGCTCGGCATCAGGGCCATGGAAGTCGCGGACACGCCGCCGGTGGTGGTGAACTGGGCCGGCAGCGAGACGGTCAGCGCCGAGGAATACTGCACCTACATGGGCACACTCGTCGGCGTCGAGCCGGCCTTCACCTACAGCCCCGAGGCCCACACACCGCTGTGGCCCGACGTCACCCGCATGCACGAAATACTCGGGCCAACGAAGGTTCCGTGGCGCGACGGGTTTCGCCGGATGATTGTCGCTCGGCATCCCGAAATCAGGTTGACCCCAGCAGATTCGGAAGAACGCTTGTGAAACCATTGCCCGGTATTCCGTCAGACCAAGTCGACGGTGTGCTCACCACCGGACGCGGTGACGTCACCACCTTGTTCGTCTCGAAGGCGAGGCGCCATCCCGACGGGGCAGACGCTGAGTACCTGCGCTGGCACACGTTGGACCACCGGCCCGAACAGCACCGCCTGTCGGCGGTGCGCGCGTCGCTGCGACTGGTGTCGACACCGGCCTGCCGCGCCGCCCGCGCTTGCACCCACGAACGGTTCGACGCCATCGACCACGTGATGACCTACTTCTTCACCGACCGGGCCGGGCTGAAGGGGTTCAACGAACTGTCCACAGCGCTGGGTGACGCCGATCGCAAGCTGCCGTTGTTACCGCCGGTACAGCGCGGCGTCTACACCGTGTGCGCCAAAGTGGCTGCGCCGCGCGTCAAAGTCGGCGCCGACGTGCTGCCGTGGTGGCCGGTCCGCGGAGTCTATGTGGTGGTCGAAACGAACGCATCGGCAACGGCCGGATTGGTCGACGTGCACGGTGTGGCCGGTGTCTGGTCAGCGGCCTCGCATTCGGTCAGCACGGATTTAGCCAACGCTCGTGCAGGCCAGACGATTTCGTATTGCTTTCTTGACGAGGATCCGGTACGCGTCGCTGAACGGATGCGTCCGGCGCTGGAGCAACGCTGGCGCGACGGGGATATCGAACCGCTGTTGGCGGCACCGTTTTACCCGGTCGTGCCGTACGAATGGGACCGCTATCTGCCGTAGGGAGTGGACATGAGAATCGGCTTGATGATCGGCTCGGACAAGGAGAGGTCCCGCGCCGACCGGTTGAGCGGCCTGCTCGATGACGGAAAGACCGCGGAGAGCGACGGTTTCGCGTCGTTCTGGATCCCGCAGGTGCCCGGCTACCTCGACGCGCTGACGGCCGTCGCGCTTCTCGGCACAGCCACCGAACGGATCGAGATCGGCACCGCTGTGGTGCCCATCCAGACCCGCCACCCGCTCATCATGGCGCAGCAGGCACTGACCACCCAGATGGCGTGCGCGGGACGCTTCACGCTCGGTATCGGCCCGTCACATCACTGGATCATCACCGACCAACTCGGGCTCGGCTACGAGCGGCCGGCGGGGCTGGTGCGCGACTACCTCGACGTGTTGCAGGCGGCCTTCGCCGGACCCGGCGAGGTCGTCGTGACCAACGACAGTTTCCAGGTCAAAAGTCCCCTCGACGTCACCGACGCGTTCGCGGTCCCGCTGCTGGTGGCCGCGCTCGGCCCGGCGATGCTGCGCACCGCAGGAGAGCGCACCGGCGGGACGATCCTGTGGATGGCCGACGAACGGGCCATCGGTGACTACGTCGTCCCGCGCATCACCGAGGCGGCAGCGGCCGCCGGGCGCAGCGGAGTTCGCGTCGTCGCCGGCGTACCCGTCGCGCTGTGCCCCGAGCGAGATGTCGACGAGGCCCGGGCCCACGCCAGCGAGGTACTCGGCCATGCCGACTTCTCCCCCAACTATGTCCGGCTGCTCGAGCACGGCGACGCCGACGACGTCGGGGACACCATGGCGGCCGGCGACGAAGCCACGGTCCTGGCGCGGCTACGCCGCTACCGCGATGCGGGGGTCACCGACCTGGCCGCCAGGGTGGTGCCGCTCGGCGAGACCGCCCCGCAACGCCAGGCATCCCGTCGCCGCACCCAGGAATTCGTCGCGTCGCTGGCCGCGGAGTTCGCCTAAGTCCCCAGCGATAGTTAGACAGACGTCAACTACTTGCAACGCCGAAACCAGCGGCTACACTGCCGCTGTGCCGAAAACTGCGCCCCCTACCGATGCTGACGGTAGTCAACGTCGGGCGTCGTTTCAGCGCGCCCGGTCCCACGAGACCAAGCGAGCGCTGGTGCAGGCCGCGATGGCGCTGTGGCGCACCAACGGTTATGCGAAGACCACGGTGGCCGACATCTGTCGAGCCGCCGGCGTGTCCAGGGCGCTGTTCTACTTCTACTTCCCGGCCAAGGAGGACATCCTCTTCGAGGTCGGCCTGCTGTCCACCCGGGCCGCGCAGCAGACCGTGCGGTCGCTGCTGCGCACCGACTACGACGTCGAGTCGGTGATCGGTGAGGCGCTGCGCAGCCTGGAACGCTCGATGGCGCGCAACCCGCGCGAGTTGATCGTCGAAACGATCCTGGAGGGCTACCGCCAACAACACCGCATCCTGACCGGGCAGCGCACAGACGACAGCGACGCCGACATGTTCGGCGAGTTGTTCACCAAGGCACAACAAGACGGAAAGATCGCCGCGGGCATCGACGTCGCCCACCTGTCACACCTCGCCAGAATGCATGTCAGCGAAGGGGTTCGGCACTGGGCCGGAGGCACTTTCGGTGACGCGTCGTTCGCCGACATCGTCACCAGCGATATCGCCGCGCTGGTCACGGGGTTCAACACCACAGCCAACCGATGACGAAAGTCGTTCACCGGAAATCGAAGGGAGACCGCCATGGCATGGGATTTCGAGACCGATCCCGAATACCAGAAGGTGCTGGATTGGGCGGATGAGTTCGTCCGCGAGGAGGTCGAGCCGCTGGACCTGGTCTTTCCCGATCAGCAGTACATGCCGTTGGATGCCAACCGGCGCAAGGTGATCGAGCCGCTCAAGGACGAGGTGCGCCGACGCGGGCTGTGGGCCACCCACCTCGGCGGTGAACTCGGCGGACAGGGTTACGGGCAGCTCAAGCTCGCGCTGTTGAACGAGATTCTCGGTCGTTCACAGTGGGCGCCGATTATCTTCGGCTGTCAGGCACCCGACACCGGCAATGCCGAGATCCTCGCGCACTACGGCACAGAGGCGCAGAAACAGCGCTACCTGCGTCCGCTGCTCGACGGCGAACTGTTCTCCTGCTATTCGATGACCGAACCGCACGCCGGCGCAGATCCGACCCTGTTCAAGACCAGTGCCGTACGAGACGGTGACGACTGGGTCATCAACGGTCAGAAGTTCTTCTCCTCCAACGCCAAGACCGCGTCGTTCCTGATCGTCATGGTGGTGACGAACCCCGACGTCAGCGCCTACCAGGGCATGTCGATGTTCCTCGTGCCGACCGACACCCCCGGCGTCAACATCGTCCGTAACGTCGGTCTCTACGGCGAACCCGAGGGCGAGGGGTCCCACGCGCTCATCCACTACGACAACGTGCGGGTGCCCGCCGATGCGCTGCTCGGCGGCGAGGGCCAGGCCTTCGTCATTGCGCAGACGCGGTTGGGCGGTGGCCGTATCCACCACGCGATGCGGACCATCGGGCTGGCCCGTAAGGCGCTCGACATGATGTGTGAGCGCGCGCTGAGCCGTGAGACCCAGGGCAGCCGCCTTTCGGACAAGCAGTTCGTGCAGGGCTATATCGCCGACTCCTACGCCCAGCTGCTGCAGTTCCGGCTGATGGTCCTCTACACCGCGTGGGAGATCGACAAGTACAACGACTACAAGAAGGTTCGCAAGGACATCGCCGCGGTCAAGGTCGTGATGCCTTCGGTACTGCATGACATCGCCTGGCGGGCAATGCAAGTGCACGGTGCGCTCGGCGTCACCAACGAGATGCCGTTCATGGGCATGGTCACCGGCGCCGCCGTCATGGGGCTGGCCGACGGACCCACCGAGGTGCACAAGGCCACCGTGGCCAAGCAGGTACTGCGTGACTATCAGCCCACCGATGACATGTGGCCGTCGGAGTGGACGCCGCGCAAGCGCGAAGCCGCACGGGCGAAGTACGCCAGATACCTGGAGGCCACCATAGAGAATGAGGTGGGTAACCTGTGAGCGATATTGACATTGCGCGGCTTGCGGATTGGCTGGATGGCGCGGCACTGCCCGGCAAGGGTGAACCGCTGCAGACCCGCCTGCTCTCCGGCGGCACCCAGAACGTGATCTACGAGATTCGCCGCGGCGACGAACGCTGCGTGCTTCGCATGCCCCCGCCTAGCGCTCCGCCGGACCGCGACAAGGGCATCCTGCGCGAGTGGCGGATCATCGAGGCGCTCGACGGCACGGAGGTGCCGCACACCAAGGCGGTCGGGGTGTGCACCGACGCCGCGGTGTTGGGCCGGCCGTTCTACTTGATGGGCTACGTCGACGGCTGGTCTCCGATGGAGTTGGCCGACCGGCGCTGGCCGGAGCCGTTCGACAGCGACCCGCAGGCGCGCGCTGGTCTGGCCTATCAGCTCGCCGAAGGTATCGCGCTGCTGTCCAAGGTCGACTGGAAGGCCAAGGGGTTGACCGACCTGGGGCGTCCGGACGGCTTTCACGAACGCCAAGTCGACCGGTGGACAGCCTTTTTCGAGCGGATCAAGGGCCGGGAGATCGACGGGATCGAGGTCGCTACCGAATGGCTGCGCAGGCATCGGCCGCTGGATTACGTGCCGGGTCTGATGCACGGCGATTACCAGTTCGCCAACGTGATGTACCGCCACGGCGCACCTGCGCAACTGGCCGCGATTGTGGACTGGGAGATGGGCACCGTCGGTGATCCGAAACTGGATCTGGCGTGGATGGTGCAGAGCTGGCCGGAGAACACCGACGCGCCGTCAACTTCCGAGATGAGCTACGTCGACATGCGCCACATGCCTTCTCGTACAGAGGTTGTCGAGCACTACGCGAAGCTCTCCGGTCGCCAGGTCGACGACCTCGACTACTACCTGGTGCTGGCGAAATGGAAGCTGGCCATCGTGTTGGAGCAGGGTTTCCAGCGTGCCGGCGACGACGAGAAGCTGCTTGCCTACGGGCCGATCATCATTGAATTGATGCGCTCGGCGGCCGATCTCGCCGAATCCACCGATTACCGGTGATGCGGGCCGCCGTCTGCCCCGGCTATGGGGCACCTGAAGTCGTCCGCATCGAAGAGCGGCCGACACCTTCGGTGGATCCCGGCCAGGTCAAGGTCCGCGTCACCGCCGCGGCGGTCAACTACCCCGATGTGCTGTTGATCGCCAACGAATATCAGATCAGCGTGCCCCCGCCGTTCGTCCCCGGCAGCGAGTTCGCCGGCGTCGTCGTCGACACCGGCGCAGACGGTGTCCGCGTCGGCGACAGGGTCACCGGCACAGGCATGTACGGTGCGTTCGCCGAAGAGGTCGTCGTGCCCGCCACCAACGTGTCCCCTACCCCCGATGGCATCGATGACCGCACCGCAGCCGCATTCGGGGTGGCGTACCGCACCGCGTACCACACGTTGCGGTCAATGGCGCGGGTGCAGTCGGGCGACAACGTCGTCGTCCTCGGCGCAGGCGGCGGCGTCGGGCTGGCCGCGGTACAACTCGGTGTGCTTCTCGGCGCCTCGGTCACCGCGGTGGCCTCCTCAGACGAGAAGCTCGCAGCAGCCCGCGCTTACGGCGCAACCAATGTCGTCAACCACCGCGCAGCGGGGCTTCGCGATGCGTTGCGCAGCGGCGTGCCCGACGGAGCACACGCCGTCGTGGACCCGGTCGGCGGTGCGCTCGCCGAACCGGCCCTGCGGTCGCTGCGCCGCGGCGGCCGGTTCGTCACCGTCGGGTACGCCTCGGGCGTCATCCCGCGGATCCCGCTGAACCTGGTGTTGGTCAAGGGCGTACACGTGCTCGGGTTTCACTTCCAAGACGTGCCTGCCGACGAATTCGACCGAAACGAAACCGAACTGCGCGAGCATCTGCTCAGCGGACGCGTCCGCCCCCACATCGGCGCCGTCTACCCGTTGGCGCAAACCGTGCAGGCGTTGCGCCATGTCGCCGACGGCCGCGCCATCGGCAAGGTGCTCATCGATTTCAGGTAGGCCCCACCATCCGCAGAGCAGAGAAATAGCGTCAGCTGGCTGGGATCAGGTCCGCCGCAACGGAGGCCATCATCCCGCTGCGAAAGATCTCGGTATGGCCGACGGCGGCGCCCGCCTCGTCGGCCGCCGACAGCGCCTTGGCCTTGAAAGCCCTTGCCGCCGCGCTCAACCGGTGCTGCACAGAGTCGACGCTACTGTCGAGTTCGGCGGGCAGGCGCTCGCCCCACACGGTCACTTCGGTAGCGCTCTGGTCGAGCGCGTTACGGACATGGGCCAGCACCCGCGGGTCACGGTCGAAGAGATCTGCTGCGACGGCGACGGTCTGCGGATGGGGCCGGTCTTCCCAAGCATTGAGCACCGATTCCAGATCGAGTGTCTCGGCGCCGAGAATCTCGAGCGGTCGGACGTCGCCGGGCTTGGCGATCAGGACAGTGACATCCCAACCGGCCATCACCCGGTCATAGACCCAGCCTCCGGCGAACTTCACCGCGTCGAGCACCGTCGGGGCGACGACGTCGAGCCGGTACCTCATTTCGTGCCCCTGGGTGCGAGATCGCGGGCCAACGACTCCGCGTACTCCTTGAATACCTCGCTCAGCGGTATTGACCGATCGAGCAGCCATGAGATCTCCATTCCGTTGATGAAGGCGAGAATTTCCACGGCCTTGTTGGCCGCTTCGAAGTCTGTGCGGTAGATCCCGTCGCGCTGACCGCGCGTGATGATCTCGGTGATGATGGCGATCGCGTCGTGGTAGCGCTTGTGCAAACGGTCGTGCAGCGGCGCATCGGGAGCGATGTTCTCCACCAGCAGCACCGTGAAGGTGCCGATGAGTTCGGGGGCCCGCTCGAACCGCTCCGGCACGCGGCTGAGTTCGCTGACGAGGTCGCCCGAGCGGTAGTCGGCGTGGATGGCGTCGTCGGCGTCACGCGCGTCGAGCACGGCGTTGAGCAGCTGCTCCTTGGACTCGAAGTGGTGCAGTAGGCCGGCCGGCGTGACGCCCGCCTCCTTGGCGATCTGCGCCAGCGAGGTGTTGCGCCAGCCGTTGCGCGCCAGCAGCCGCTCGGCCACGGAAAGGATCCGGTGCCGACGGTCCTCACCCTTGGCGAGCAGCGTCTCGTACGGCCTCGAGCCTGACTCCGGTGTCACGCAAACCCTTCGGTCAACCAACCTAGTGAACACACAGTAGGTAGGTTTGTCGGTTGTGACAAGGGTCTCAGCCGAAAAAGGTTTGGACGGCCGTCACAGCGCTGGTCAGGCCCGCTTCGGGGTGAACTCGATGTGTAGCTCGGTCAGGCCGCGCAGCAGAAACGTCGGGTCGTAGGCGTAGCGCCGACTGCCCGCAGGCCCGTGGAACGTCTCGTCGATGCGCAGGTCGTCCATGCGGTCGAGGAGCCGACGGACCGTGATCTGGCCCTCGACGCGCGCCAGCGGCGCACCGGCGCAGGAGTGAATACCGCGGCCGAACGAGAGGTGCTCGCGCACGTTCTTGCGGTCCAGCCGAAACTCGTGTGGGTCGTCGAATTTACCGGGATCGCGGTTGGCCGCACCCAGGCACAGCATGACGATCGTGCCCGCCGGAAGGTGCACATCGCCGAGCGTGGTGGTCTTGCGGACCAGGCGGAAGTCGACCTTCGTCGGGGCGTGCATCCGCAGCGCCTCTTCGATGAACGTCGGGATGCGTTTGGGATCCTCCCGCAGGATCTGCTGGTACTCCGGCCGGTCCCCCAGCGTTTGCACGGCCGCGCTGAGCAGTTTGGTGACCGTCTCCTGACCGGCCGCAAACAGGAAGGTAGCCGGTTTGACCACCTCGATCAGCTCCGGCGTCGACCCGTCGGGGTAGACGGTGGTCGCCATGGCCGACAGCACGTCGTCGCGAGGTTCGCGGCGACGGTCGGCGAGGTAGCCGGCGAACTTGTCGTCCAGATACTGCAGGGGATCGCGCCCCACCGGCGCGCCGTCGAGCGCACCCACGCGGCTGCCGTAGCGCTCCTCGACGCCGAGCGCGGCAAGGAACTCGGGCCGGTCCTCCTCGGGCACGCCGAGCAGGTCGATGATCGCCGAGGTGGCGAACGGCTTCGCGTACTCAGCGAGGAACTCGCATCGCCCGTTCGCGATGAACTGGTCGAGCTGGCTGTCGACCAGCCGCCACATGAAGTCCTCGTTCTCCTTCAGGCGCTTCGGCGTGAGCAGCTTGGTCAGCAACGACCGGGCACGCGTGTGAGCAGGTGGATCCATGACGACCAGATGCTCATGGATCGGGAACAGATGGCGATGCGCCTCGATCTGCTCGGTGATGTCATCGCCGTGCGGTTCGAACGGTAACGGCGGAAACGGGCCGCCGATCGCGTTGACGGCCGAAAAGGAGTCGTGGTCCTTGAACGCCGCAAGCACTTCCTGATAGCCCGTTACGGCGACCACACCGTAGTTCGGTTCCCGAAACACCGGACCCTGCTCGCGCAGGTAATCCCAGTAGTCGTAGGGATCCTGACTTATCGCCTGGTCGGAGAAGTAGTCGACGGATGCGAAATCTGTCACGGACCGGTCCTTTCGGCGCCCACCGTATTTGGTCGATCGATCAAACTGTTAGAGTGCGCTATGCGTACCACGGGGTATGACGGGCGGTCAAGCAAATCGATCGACAGGGGTTTGCGAAATGCCAAGTAGGACCAAGGCTGCCGACACCGGGACCCGACAACGGCTGATCGACGCCACCGCCCAGATCATCCGCGAGGAGGGCTACGCCGCCGCCACGTCGCGCCGCGTCGCGGCCGGGGCCGGCGTCAAACAAGCGCTGGTCTACTACTACTTCCCGACGATGGACGACCTCTACGTCGAAGTCCTGCGCGCCGGCGCGGAGGCGTCGCTGCAACGGATGCGCGCCGCGCTCACCGACTCCGATCCGCTTCGCACACTGTGGTCGATGAACAGCGACCTTCGGCTGACCGGACTGAACACCGAGTTCATGGCGATGGCCAACCACCGCAAAGCGATTCGCAAAGAACTCAAAGCCTATGCCGAGCGGGTGCGCGATATCGAGACCGCGGCTGTGGCGGTCGCGCTACGGGCACGCGGTGTCGACCTCGACGACTACCCGCCCATCGCGGTCTCCATGCTCATCGCGCAAACCGCACGCAGCCTGTGCAACGAGAGTGCCGTCGGGGTCAACCTGGGTCACGACGAACTGCGCGCGTTCATGGAACGCCAGCTCGACTTTCTGGCGGCGACCCTGCCCGCGACCAAGTCGACACGTCGGGGCTAGCGGTGAGCGATCGGTTGACAACCGCGGCCGGCCGGTGACAGGCTCCTGATCGATCGACCAACACAGCGGACTCAAGGAGGGCACATGAGCGGGCGCGTCGAGGGCAAGGTTGCGTTCATCACCGGAGCGGCGCGCGGGCAGGGCCGTAGCCACGCAATCCGCCTAGCCCAAGAAGGCGCCGACATCATCGCCGTCGACGTGTGCAAGCAGCTCAGCAGCAACAGCGACATCCCCTCGGCCACACCCGATGACCTCGCCAAGACCGCCGATCTGGTCAAGAACCTGAACCGCCGCATCGTCACCGCCGAGGTCGACGTCCGCGACTACGATGCGTTGAAGACGGTGGTGGACAGCGCCGCAGAGCAACTGGGCCGGCTCGACATCGTCGTCGCCAACGCCGGGATCGGAAACGGCGGTCAAACGCTCGACAAGACCAGCGAAGACGACTGGCGCGACATGATCGACGTCAACCTCTCCGGTGTCTGGAAGAGCGTCAAAGCCGCTGTCCCCCACATTCTTTCCGGTGGCCGCGGCGGCTCCATCATCTTGACGAGCTCGGTCGGCGGCCTGAAACCGTATCCGCACACCGGCCACTACATCGCCGCCAAGCACGGCGTCATCGGCCTGATGCGCACCTTCGCCGTCGAGCTCGGCCAGCACTCGATCCGGGTGAACGCGGTCTGCCCCACCAACGTGAACACCCCGCTGTTCATGAACGAGGGAACGATGAAGCTGTTCCGTCCCGACCTGGAGAATCCCGGCGTCGACGATCTGGCCGTCGCGGCGCAGTTCATGCACGTGCTGCCCGTCGGCTGGGTCGAACCCAGCGATGTGAGCAACGCGGTGTTGTTCCTGGCTTCCGACGAATCCCGCTACATCACCGGTCTTCCCGTCACGGTCGACGCCGGCAGCATGCTCAAGTAGCGCAGGGAGATCTGACCGTGAAGCTCGTCTTCAACCTGCCTCACATGCTGCGGCTTCCGGCGATGATGCAGCCGTGGGAAGCGTCGGTGACCGGCGCCGACCAGACTCGGATGGCCAAGTGCGCCGACGAGTGGGGCTACGACATGATCGCGGTGCCAGAGCATTTCGTGATCCCCGACGAGCACGTGCCGTTGTCGGGGCCGCACTATCTGCAGTCCACCGTCGCTCAGGCCTATCTCGCCGGGGCGACCGAGCGTATCCAGCTCAACTCCTGTATCACCGTGTTGCCGTTGCAGCATCCGATCGTGCTCGCCAAGGCGCTGGCCACCGCGGACTGGATGAGCAGCGGCAGGATGATGGTGACGTTCGGGGTCGGTTGGCTCGAGCGCGAATTCGAGTTGTTGGGTGTGCCGTTCCGCGAGCGCGGCCGCATCGCCGACGAGTACCTCGCCGCGATCATCGAGCTGTGGACCAGCGATGCGCCGAGCTTCACCGGCCGCTACGTTTCGTTCGACGGTGTTGCGTTCGAACCCAAACCTCTTCAGAAACCCCACCTGCCGATCTGGATCGGCGGTGACGCCGACGCGGCGATGCGTCGCGCGGCGAAGTACGCGTCGGGCTGGTGGTCTTTTTTGACCCCGCCCGAGCAGATCGCCGAACGGGTCGACTTCCTCAAATCCCAAGACGGCTACGACGGCCGGCCCTTCGACGTGGTCCACGGGCTGGGCACCAACCGCGTCGGTGAGGGCCATACGGCCCGGGACGACCCGAACGCCCGTCCCGGCATGAGCGCAGCGGAGATCGTGGACCGGATGGGTTATCTCGCCGAACAAGGGGTGACGGTCAGCGCGGTCCCGTTGCCGCCCGTCAGCGGCGTCGACGAGTACCTCGCCTACGCGCAATGGATCATCGAAGAGGTCAAACCCCAACTGCCGTAACGGCGATATCGGCGCGCAAACGGCCCGTGAGCGGCCATCAGCGCGCCGAATCGCACACCCTACAACCCAAGCGATTTGGCGATGATCACCTTCATCACCTCGCTGGTGCCCGCGTAGATGCGGGCGACCCGCGCATCGGTGTACAGCCGCGCGATCGGGTACTCCATCATGTAGCCGTAACCGCCGAACAGCTGCAGGCACCGGTCCACCACGCGGGCCTGCATCTCGGTGCAGAACAGCTTCACCCGCGCGGCGTCGGCGCCCGACAGTTCACCTTCGACGTGCAGCGCCACCGCACGATCCAGCATGGCCTGGGCGGCTTCGACCTCCGTCGAGCACGCAGCCAACTCGAACTTGGTGTTCTGAAAGGAGGCCACGGGAGTACCGAACGCCTTGCGGTCCTTGGTGTACTCGATGGCCGCGGCGATCGCCGAGCGCGCCTGACACACCGATCCGACGGCCACCGTCAGCCGCTCCTGGGGCAGGTTGTGGCCGAGGTAGCTGAACGCCTCGTCCAGCTCTCCCAGCATGTTGGCCGCAGGCACCCGCACGTCGACGAACGACAGCTCCGCGGTGTCTTGGACCTTGCAGCCCATCTTCTCCAGTTCGCGGCCGCGAGTGAACCCGTCCATGCCGTCCTCGACGACGAACAGCGTCAAGCCCTTGCGCCGGTTGTCGGGGTCGGTGGAGGTCCGCGCCACCACGATCACCAGGTCAGCCTGCATGCCGCCGGTGATGAACGTCTTGGCCCCGTTGAGGATCCAGTCGTCGCCGTCGCGCACCGCGGAGGTGCGCATCCCCGCAAGATCCGACCCCGTGCCCGGTTCGGTCATCGCGACGGCCGTCAGCAACTCACCGGAGGCCAGACCGGGAAACCACCGTCGGCGCTGCTCGTCGTTCGAGTAGTGCAAGAAGTACGGCAGGATCACCTCCAACTGGGTGCGCACCGTCGACAGGGTGACCAGCGCGCGGGCCGCCTCCTCCTGCAACACCACGTTGTAGCGGTAGTCGGGGGCATCACCGCCGCCGTACTCCTCAGGGATCGCCATCCCGAGCATGCCCAGCGCCCCCATCTGTTTGAAGACCTCGCGCGGCATCCGGCCGCCCTTCTCCCACTCCGGATAGTGCGGCACCACTTCCTTTTCGACGAAGTCGCGCGCAAGTTCGCGGAATGCCTCGTGGTCCTCGGTGAACAGGTCTCTACGCACGGGGGCGTCCTTCCTCAGCGATGAGTTCTGCCGACATCGCTATGCGATGAGTTCTACCAACGTGGCGTTGGCAGTGCCGCCGCCTTCACACATGGTCTGCAACCCGTAGCGAATCCCGTTGTCGCGCATGTGGTTGAGCATGCGGGTCATCAACACCGCACCCGAGGCGCCCAGCGGATGACCGAGGGCGATCGCCCCGCCCAGCGGGTTGAGCTTGTCTTCGTCAGCGCCGGTCTCGGCGAGCCAGGCCAGCGGCACGGGGGCGAACGCCTCGTTCACCTCGAATACGCCGACCTCGTGCAGAGCGACGCCGGCCTTGTGCAGCACCTGCTCGGTGGCCGGGATCGGGCCGGTGAGCATCAGGACCGGGTCGGCGCCGGTGACCGCTCCGGCCCGGTAGCGCGCTATAGGCCTCAGCCCCAGCGTGATCGCGTTCTCGGCGGTCATCACCAGCAGCGCCGCCGCGCCGTCGGAGATCTGCGACGAGTTGCCCGCGTGGATGACGCCGTCGTCCTGAAACGCCGGCTTGAGCCCGGCGAGCTTCTCGACGGTGCTGCCGCGCCGCACCCCCTCGTCGGCGACCACGGGCTCGCCTCCGGTGAACACCGGCATGATCTGGGCCTCGAACGCACCGTTGTCCTGTGCGGCGGCTGCCAGTTCGTGTGAGCGCACCGAATACTCGTCGAGGCGGGTCCGCGAAAACCCCCACTTCTGCGCGATCAGCTCGGCTGAGATGCCCTGGTTGAAGGCGAAACCCTTATAGCGGTCAAGGACTTTCGGTCCGTACGGTGTGCCCGTGGCCCGCGCCGCGCCCAGCGGCACCCGGCTCATCACCTCGACGCCGCCCGCGACCACCACGTCCTGCTGGCCCGACATCACCGCGTGCACCGCGAAGTCCAGCGCCTGCTGGCTGGACCCGCAGGCGCGGTTGACCGTGGTGCCCGGAATCCGCTCGGGCCATCCGGCGGCCAGCACCGAGTAGCGGCCGATGTTGCTGGACTGGTCGCCCACCTGCGAGACGCAACCCCACACCACGTCGTCGATGATGTCGGGGTCGATACCGGCGCGCTCCACCAGCGCGTTGAGCACGATCGCGGACAGGTCCGCCGCGTGTATCTCCGACAGTCCGCCGTTGCGCTTGCCGACGGGGGTGCGAACCGCCTCGACGATTACGGTCTCACGCATTTTGTCACTCCGATCTTGGCACTGCCCACCGGCCGGTGAACGTTGCCGTCCGCTTGGCGGCGAACGCCGCGTACGCCTCTGTTGAATCTTCGGTGGCGAAGTTACCCGGCTGCGCGCGGGCTTCGCTGGCCAACGCCTCGCGCAGCGTCACATTGGCGCCGTCGTTGAGCAGCGCCTTGCTCTGTGCCAGCGCGACCGGCGGTCCCGCGGCCAGCCGGCCCGCCAGGTCGGCGACAAACGCGTCGATCTCCTCGGCGGGCTTGACCCAGGTCAACAGGCCCAACGACCGCGCCTCCTCGGCGTCGATCGTGTCGGCAAGCAGCACCAACCGTTTGGCCTGCTGCAGGCCGACCAGTTTGGGCAGCAGCCACGAACCGCCGAGGTCGACCGACAGGCCCCGTTTGGCGAAGACCTGGCAGAACGTCGACTCGGGCGTGGCGACCACGAAGTCGCAGCCCAGGGCCAGGTTCCAGCCGGCGCCGACGGCGACCCCCGTCACCTTCGCGATGGTCGGCACGGTCAGTTCGTGCAGTGCGAGGGCGACTTCGGTGAGCCGGCGCAGCTTGTGTCTGGGGTGGATGTCTTCCGGGGTGGAGATGTCGGCACCCGAACAGAAGGCACCTCCGGCCCCGGTGATGACCAACGCCCGAAGGTCCGTGTCGCGTGCGGCCGCGCGCAGCGCATCGGCCAGCTCTTCCCACAGTTGCGGGTTGATCGCGTTCTTGCGCGCCGGCCTGTTCAACGTCAACGTGCGAACGCCGTCGGTGTCGGTCGAGCGCAGCACGGGCTCGGCGTCGCGCGACGTCACCGGTAGGCCGGTCCGATCACACCGCGCTTGCGCAGCACCGCGATCTCGTCGTCGTCGATTCCCAGTTCGGCGAGCACGGCGTCGGTGTGCTGGCCCAGCCCGGGGACCGCGCCCATCGGTTGTTCGAATCCGGCGACGACGGCCGGCGGCAGCAGCGCCTGGATCGGGCCCGCCGGTGTTTCGACGTCGCGCCACCGGTTGCGTGCGCTCAACTGCGGATGCGCCACCACCTCGCTGGGGGTGTTGTAGCGCGAGTTGCCGATGCCTGCCGCGTCTGCGATCTTCTGCACGTCGGCTAGGTCGCGCTGCCCGCACCAGTCCGCGATGGCTTCGTCGAGCACCGCCCGGTTGGCCACCCGGTCGGCGTTGGTCGCGAAGCGCTCATCGTCGGCTAAATCGGTGCGCTGCAGAATCTCCCGGGCAAAGCGCTGCCATTCGCGGTCGTTGGTGGTGCCCAGCACCACCGTCTGATTGTCGGCTGTGGTGTACGCCCCGTAGGGCGCCACCGCCGGCGAGCCCATGCCCAGCGGCACCTGATCGACACCGGAGTGCTGGGTGTAGGTGAGTTGGTAGCCCATCACGTCCATCATGGTGTCGAACAGGCTGACCGCGACGTTGCCGCCGCCTGCTCGTCGGCCGGTATCCCGCGAATACAGCAGGGCCATGATCGACATCGCCGCATGCAGTCCCGTGGAGACGTCGGCGACCGGCGGCCCGGGTTTGGCCGGGGCGCCAGCCTGACCGGTGACCGCACAGGTCCCGGATTCGGCTTGGATCAGCAGGTCGTAGGCCCGCTTGTGCGACAGCGGCCCGCCAGGGCCGTATCCGTCGATCTCCACTGCGATGACGTTCGGATGGCGCGCTTCCATCTCTGCGGGGGTGATGCCGAGTCGCCCGGTGGAGCCCGGGGCCAGATTGGATACCAGCACATCGGCGTTGTCGAGCAGTCGATGCAGGATGTCCAGGCCCTCAGTGGTTTTCAGGTCGACGGTCACCGACTCCTTGTTACGGTTGCACCAGACGAAGTGTGCGGCAAGGCCGTTCACCACGTCGTCGTAGTGCCGCGCGAAGTCACCGCCCTTGGGGTTCTCCACCTTGATGACGCGAGCGCCGAAGTCGGCGAGCGTCCTGGTGCACATCGGAGCCGATACGGCCTGTTCGAGCGTCACGACCGTGATGCCGGACAGCGGTGCCTGCGGTTGGGAGGTCACTACATCACCATTCCGCCGTCGACCGGCAGCACCTGTCCGGTGATGTAGGACGCCGCGTCGGACGCCATGAACACGAAAGCGCCGGCCACCTCGGCGGGTTCGGCCCACCGCTTCATCGGGATGCGGTTCATCATGTTGGCCGCGAACTTCTCGTTGGTGCGGATGGTTTCGGTCATCGAGGTCGCCGCGAGCGGGGCCAGCGCGTTCACCGTGATGGATTTCGTGGCCAGTTCGCGGGCAAGGGATTTGGTGAACCCGATGATGCCCGCCTTGGCCGCCGAATAGTTGACCTGGCCCAGGGTGCCGGTCAGACCGGCAGCCGATGTGACGTTGACGATGCGTCCCTTGCCGTCGGTCGGGATGTGCGCCAGCGCCGCCTGGGTCACGTTGAAGGCACCCATCACATGGATGTCGAAGAGCAGCCGGAACGACTCCTGGCTGGTCTTTGCGAACATCGCCGGTTGGGTGACACCCGCGTTGTTGATGACGATGTGCAGCGCGTCGCCGGTCAGCGCCGCAGCCTGAGCCGCAGCCGCGTCGGCGGCTTCCCGGTCCGAGACGTCCAGGCCGGCCGACTCTGCCCTGCCGCCGGCGGCCGAAATACGTTCCGCGACCGCGGCTGCCGCATCCTTGTCGACGTCGGTGACCAGCACCGCCGCGCCCGCGTCGGCGAGTGCCGTCGCGACGGCTGCACCGATTCCGCCTGCGGCACCGGTCACTAGTGCCGATCGCCCGGTGAGATCGAAATAGCTTGGCATCAATAACGCTCTCTTTTAATAACTACGGGGAAGTCCCAGTACATGTTCGCCGAGGAAGTTCAGGATCATCTCCTGGCTGACCGGCGCGATCTTCATCAACCGTGACTCGCGGAAGTACCGCGACACGTTGTACTCCTCGGAATAGCCCATCCCACCGTGCAGCTGCAGGGCACGGTCGGCGGCGCCGAACCCGGCGTCAGCGCACAGGTACTTGGCGGTATTGGCTTCGCGCCCACACGGTTTACCGTTGTCGTACAGCCACGTCGCCTTGCGCAGCACCAACTCGGCCGCGTCGAGTCGAGCCAGCGAATCGGCCAGCGGGAACTGCAGCCCCTGGTTCATGCCGATCGGCCGGTTGAACACCACCCGCTCGTTGCCGTACTTCACCGCCTTCGCCAGCGCCACCCGCCCGATCCCGAGCGCCTCGGCGGCGATCAGCATCCGTTCGGGGTTCAGCCCGTCGAGGATGTATTTGAAACCCTTACCCTCCTCACCGACCCGGTGCTCGACCGGAACGATGAGGTCGTCGATGAACACTTCGTTGGAGCTGACCGCGTTTCGGCCCATCTTGCTGATCGGGCGGATGTCGACGTGGTCGCGGTCGAGGTCGGCCAGAAACAGCGTCATGCCGTCGGTCTTCTTGGTGACTTCGTCGTACGGAGTGGTGCGGGTCAACAGCAGGATCTTCTCCGACTCCAACGCCTTGGAGATCCAGACTTTCCTGCCGTTGACGCGGTAGTGGTCACCTTCGCGCTTGGCGAACGTGGTGATGCGCGAGGTGTCCAGTCCGGCGCCCGGTTCGGTGACGCCGAAGCAGACGTGCAAGTCGCCGTTGACAATTCGGGGCAGCGTGGCAGCCTTCAGTTCGTCGGAACCGTGCTTGACGACGGGCTGCATCCCGAAGATCGACAGATGGATGGCGCTGGCGCCGTTCATCGCGGCGCCGGAGCGGGCCACCTCCTCGAGGAGCAGGGTGGCCTCGGTGATGCCCAGACCGTGCCCGCCGTACTCCTCGGGGATGGTCATGCCGAGCCAGCCGCCCTTGGCGATGGCGTCGTAGAACTCCTGTGGGAACTCGTGATCCAGGTCCTTCTGCATCCAGTAGTGATCGTCGAACTTGCCCGCCAGTTCGGCGACGGACTTGCGGATCAGTTCCTGATCCTCGGTCAGCTCGAAAGTCATTCCGTTCGACACCGCTACTCCTTCAAGTCATGGTCGACACAGCGCAGTGCGCCGGTGCGATCAAGGTACGTTTCGCACCGGCGACACCGTCAGCCAGTACCTGCTCAGTCCGTGTTGCCGCTCACCTGCTTGGCGCTCGCGGCGAAATCCGAGAACGATGCACCGGTCTTTTCGGTCTTGGAGAGGGCTTGGATGCTGACATCATGACCTTCGGCGGCCTTCCGCAAAGCGCCGACGGTGGCTTGGTCTTTGGGTATGTGGGTGAAGGGGTCCCAGTTGTACCAGCGCAGGGCGTTTTCATAGGTCATCTTGTTGATTTCGTCATCGGGGACGTTGTTGGCCTTGAGGACCTCGTCGAGTTGTTCGGGCGCGCCGGGCCACATCGAATCGGAGTGCGGGTAGTCGGCTTCCCAGCAGATGTTGTCCACCCCGATCTGATGGCGGGTCGTCACCCCGACCGGATCGGCGATGAAACAGGTCAAGAAGTGCTCGCGGAACACCTCCGAGGGGAGTTTGCCCTTGAAATCCTGGCCGGTCCAGGTCGAGTGCATCTCATAGGTGCGATCCACCCGCTCCAAAAAATACGGAATCCAACCGGTGCCGCCCTCAGACAGCGCGATCTTCAGGCTCGGGTATTCCTTGATCGGACGCGACCACAACAGATCCGCGGCGGCCTGGACGATGTTCATCGGCTGCAACGTGATCATCACATCCATCGGCGCATCGGGGGCAGTGATCGCCAACCGCCCCGAGGAGCCGATATGCACATTGAGCACGGTGTCGGTATCGACCAGCGCATCCCACATCGGCTTCCAATGCTCGAAATCATGAAAGCTCGGATAACCCATCGCCGCCGGGTTCTCGGTGAAGGTCAACGAATGCACCCCACGCTCAGCGTTGCGCCGAATCTCCGCAGCACACGCTTGCGGATCCCAGATCACCGGCAACGTCATCGGAATAAACCGCGCCGGATAAGCCCCGCACCACTCCAACACATGCCAATCGTTGTAGGCCTGCACCAAAGCCAGCGAGAACTCGTGATCCTCGGTGGCGAACAACCGACCGGCAAAGCCGGGAAACGACGGAAAACACATCGACCCCAAAATCCCGCCGGCGTTCATATCCTTGACCCGCTCATCGACCTGCCAACACCCCGGCCGAATCTCATCAAGGCCTTGGGGTTCCAGCCCGTACTCCTCCTTGGGCCGGCCCGCCACCGCATTGAGCGCCACATTCGGAATCACCACATCGCGAAACTGCCAAGTATCCGAACCGTCGGCGTTATGCACCAACCGCGGCGCCTCATCCAAATACTTCTTCGGCAAATGATTTTTGAACATATCCGGCGGCTCGACGATGTGATCATCCACGCTCACCAAGATCATGTCGTCCTTGTTCATGCCTGTTCCCTTCGTCGGGGTCGTCGCTGACCCCCACCCTAGATCGACAAGGTTCTCTACTAGAGAAAACTAGCTTCTCTAAACGCGAGAATCAATGTCCGAAAGCCGCTTCAGGGCCGCCAGGCAGCGCCGTTGGACCCCGGCCGGCACCGCCGTGACCGGCGCGCCTGACCAGGGGGATTGACCTTCTGGAGTAAAGATGGAAATCTATTAGCCAAATATGAGAACCTGATTCTCGTGAGTGAGAGGAAGCTATCGGTGCGAGTTCTGCCGCTGCCTGCCGATCAGTGGGATGACGCGGTCGACCATGCCCTGTCCAGCATCCCCGCCGAGCGGCGCAGTCCGGAGAAAACGGGCAACCTGCTGGCCACCCTCGTGCGCCATCCGAAGCTGACGCGGGCTTTCCTGCGCTTCAACAACCACCTGCTGTACTCCTCCACTCTGCCCGCACCGTTGCGCGAACTGGCGGTGTTGCGGGTGGCGCACCGGCGCCGCTGTGAGTACGAGTGGCGCCACCACGTACAGATGGGCCTCGACGCCGGGTTGACCGAGGACGTCATCGCCGGTATCGAGCGCGGTGAGGCGGACGACGAACTGGACCGCGCCGTGCTGCACGCGGTCGACGAACTCGAGGACGCTTCGGAGATTTCCGATGCCACGTGGACAACGTTGTCCGAGCATCTCGATGAGCGCCAGCGTATGGATCTCGTCTTCACCATCGGCTGCTATGGCGCACTCGCCATGGCCATCAACACTTTCGGCGTAGTACCCGACTCCGAAAATCTCGCAGAGAGGTAAACACCATGGCATTTTTCCCCAAACCTGCTGAGGGCAGCTGGACCGAGCATTGGCCCGAACTCGGCACGGGGCCGGTGGACTACACCGACTCGATCGATCCCGAGCATTGGCAGCTCGAACAGCAGGCGATCTTCAGGAAGTGCTGGCTGAACGTGGGCCGGGTCGAACGGCTCCCGAAGAAGGGCAGCTACTTCACCAAGGAGATGCCGTCCGCGGGCAAGGGCACGTCGGTGATCGTCGTCAAGGACACGGACAACGAAGTTCGCGCCTTCCACAACATGTGCCGCCACCGCGGGAACAAGCTGGTGTGGAACGACTACCCCGGCCAGGAGGTGTCGGGCACCTGCCGGCAGTTCACCTGCAAGTACCACGCGTGGCGCTACAGCCTCAAGGGAGACCTCACCTTTATCCAGCAGGAGGACGAGTTCTTCGACGTCGACAAGGCCGACTACGGGTTGGTGCCCGTGCGCTGCGAGGTGTGGGAAGGCTTCATCTTCATCAACTTCGACGATGATGCCGAACCATTGACCGACTACCTCGGCGAGTTCGCAAAGGGCTTGGAGGGCTATCCCTTCCACGAGATGACGGAGACCTACTCCTACCGCGCCGAAGTCAACGCGAACTGGAAGCTGTTCATCGACGCGTTCGTCGAGTTCTACCATGCACCGGTGCTGCACATGAAGCAGGCGGTCAAGGAAGAGGCGGAGAAGCTGGCCAGCTTCGGCTTCGAGGCGCTGCACTATGACATCAAGGGCAGGCACTCGATGATCTCGTCGTGGGGTGGGATGAGCCCCCCGAAGGACCCGAACATGGTCAAGCCGATCGAACGGGTGCTGCACAGCGGGTTGTTCGGCCCGTGGGACCGGCCCAACATCAAGGGCATTCTGCCCGACGAGTTGCCGCCGGCGGTCAACCCGTCGCGTCACCAATCCTGGGGTCAGGACTCTTTCGAGTTCTTCCCGAACTTCACGCTGCTGCTGTGGGCGCCGGGCTGGTATCTCACGTACCACTACTGGCCCACCGACGTCGACAAGCACATCTTCGAGTGCACGCTGTACTTCGTGCCCGCCACCAACACCCGGGAGCGACTTGCCCATGAGCTCGCGGCGGTGACGTTCAAGGAGTACGCGTTCCAGGACGCCAACACCCTCGAGGCCACCCAGACGATGATCAGCACCGGTGTGGTCAAGGATTTCCTGTTGTGCGACCAAGAGGTCCTGCTACGCCATCTGCACAAGACGGCGTGGGATCACGTGAACGCCTACAAGAAGGAAAAGGGTCTCACCGACGGTTCGGGCAATGGGAAACCCGCGACGTCGGCCGGTCAGAAGGATGCGATCAATGCCTAAGTTGCCAGAAGAGTTCGCCGACCTCGAGCGGTTCACCGACTGGTGCCTGCCCACCGAGGAAGAGCGTTACCAGAAGCGGCTGTCCTCGACCATGGAGGAAATGCAGGAGTTCTACGACAATGCGTTCCCCCGCCTGGAGGCCGTCATGGAATACTGCGACGCCAGGTTCCCCTTGGACGGAATGCCCGACGACGCAAAGGCGCTCATTCACATGATGCAGTCACTGGTCAACGTGTCGTTTCCGATCGAGGTGTGGAAGCAGCCGCGTGTGCTCGACAGCGGCGCCACGTACATCACCTGCATCAAGGAGCCGGTGGTCTAAGTTGTGCTGACCCTCAAAGCAGCAGGTCTGCTGGACGTCGACGCCGGCGAGATCGTCCGGCCCGGGATCGTCCGGGTCGACGACGGCCGCATTGTCAGTGTCGGAGGTTCGGCAGACGGTGAGATTGTCGATCTGGGCGACGCGGTCCTGCTGCCCGGCCTGATGGACATGGAGGTCAACCTGCTCATGGGCGGCCGGGGCGAAACCCCGGGCCTGTCGCAGGTGCAGGACGACCCGGCAACCCGGGTGCTGCGCGCGGTCGGCAATGCCCGCCGCACACTGCGCGCGGGCTTCACCACGGTGCGCAACCTCGGGTTGTTCGTGAAGACGGGCGGTTACCTGCTCGACGTCGCGCTGGGCAAGGCCATCGACGCGGGCTGGATCGAGGGGCCCCGGGTGATTCCGGCCGGGCACGCGATCACCCCCACCGGCGGGCATCTGGATCCGACGATGTTCGCGGCCTTCATGCCCGGTGTGCTCGAGCTGACGATCGAAGAGGGCATCGCCAACGGGGTCGACGAGATCCGCAAAGCGGTGCGCTACCAGATCAAGCACGGCGCACAGCTGATCAAGGTGTGTTGTTCCGGTGGCGTGATGTCGTTGACCGGTGAGGCTGGAGCGCAACATTACTCGGATGAGGAACTGCGCGTCATCGTCGACGAGGCCCACCGCCGCGGGTTGCGCGTCGCCGCGCACACCCACGGCGCGGAGGCGGTCAAACACGCTGTCGCGTGCGGTATCGACTGCATCGAGCACGGTTTCCTGATGGACGACGAAGCCGTCCAGATGCTCGTCGACAACGACCGTTTCCTGGTCACGACGCGCAGGTTGGCCGAAGCGATGGATGTGTCGCGGGCACCAAAGGAGCTGCAGGACAAGGCCGCCGAGATGTTCCCGAAGGCCCGTACGTCGATCAAGGCAGCCTACGAGGCCGGCGTCAAGATCGCCGTCGGCACCGACGCTCCGGCGATCCCGCACGGCAAGAACGCCGATGAGCTGGTGACGCTCGTCGACTGGGGCATGGCCGCTGCGGCGGTGCTGCGCGCGGCGACCGTGGTGGCGGCAGACCTCATCAACAAGCCGAATCTGGGTCGTGTCGCCGAGGGCTATCTCGCCGACATCATCGCGGTGCCCGGCGATCCCCTCACCGATATCAGCGTTACACGAGACGTCAACTTCGTAATGAAGGGCGGTAAGGTCTTCCGACATGACTGAGTCGAAGCGAATCGAGGATCTTGTCGAGATCCAGCAGCTGCTGGCGAAATACGCCGTCACCATCACCCAGGGTGACATCGAGGGCCTGATCTCGGTGTTCACCCCGGACGGCACTTACAGCGCGTTCGGCTCGACCTACACGCTCAACCGCTTCCCCGAACTCGTCGACGCTGCGCCCAAGGGCCTATTCATGACCGGCACGTCGTTGGTTCACCTCGACCCTGACGACCCCGACAAGGCGAGCGGAACGCAGCCGCTGTGCTTCATCGAGCACTCCCAACACGACATGCGCATCGGTTACTACAACGACACCTACGTCCGCACCGACGACGGCTGGCGGCTGCAAACCCGTGCCATGACGTTCATTCGGCGCAGCGGCGAGCACGACTCCGGCCGCCCACACGCCATCGGAAGGCCCGAAGCGGGATGACACAGCTTTTCGAGCCGCACGTGTTTCGCACCGCCCTGCGGGAATGGCTCGAGGCCAATGACCTGACGCCTCCGCCCGGTGACGACTCGCTGGATGCCCACCAACGCCAGCATCTTCGGGTGCTCAAGGCGCTCTACGACGCCGGCTGGATGCGGTACGGCTGGCCCGAGTCTGCGGGCGGGCTCGGCGGCCCGGAGATCCTGCGGGCGATCGTCGGCGAGGAGATCGTCGGCCGCGGAATCGACCATCCCGGACCGTATTCCATGCTCGAGGTCCTGACCCCGACGATGATCGACTATGCGCGCCCTGAACTGGCCGCCGAGATGGTGCCGAAATTGTTGTCCGGCCAGGAGTCGTGGTGCCAGGGCTTCTCCGAACCCGGATCGGGCAGCGACCTCGCGTCGCTGACCACGCGCGCCGTGCAGGACGGCGACAAGTGGATCATCAACGGGCAGAAGGTGTGGACCAGCTTCGCGCAGTACGCGACACGGTGCGTCCTGCTCACCCGCACCGGCGGACCGGACACACCCAACCATGAGGCCATCACGGCGTTCTTCGTCGATCTGGACACTCCGGGTGTCACGGTTCGGCCGCTGCGCACCATGCACGACGTCGACGAGTTCTGCGAGGTGTACTTCGACGACGTCGCGGTGCCGGCGGACCGGATGCTCGGCCAGCATGGCGACGGCTGGCGGCTGGCCATGGATCTGCTCCCCTACGAGCGCTCGACCTGCTTCTGGCAGCGCATCGCCTACCTGTACTCACGTTTCGATGCGTTGATCGGTGAGGTGAAACGCCAAGGCCAATCAGTCGATTCGGACCTCGGCGAGACCTACCTGGCCCTGCATACGCTGCGCTGCCGATCGCGGGCCACCCAGCACCGGCTGGCCGACGGGCACAAGCTCGGTGCAGAAACCTCGATCGACAAGGTGCTGCTGGCCGGGGCCGAGCAGCAGCTCTACGACACGGTGCGCGATCTGTTGCCGGGCGTCATCGAACTCGACGACAACGAATGGCGCACCGAGTATCTGTATTCGCGGGCGGCCACCATCTACGGCGGTACCGCCGAGGTGCAGCGCAACATCATCGCCCGTCGCCTGCTGGACCTCGGTAAGGAGTGACCGTGGACAACGGTATGGATGCCGAATCACTGGTGATGCTCGAAGACACCCTGCGTAAGACGATGCTGTCGACCTCCGGTGCCGAGCTGGACGCCGCACTGGCCGAACTGGGCTGGGCCGACATGCTCGCCGAGGAGCCCGATCTGGCGATCCCGCTGGTGTTCCGGCTGCTTGGCGAAACCGGTTCGCACGCATCGGTTATCAACGATGTCCTGCTGGAGACGATCGGCGGGCTTCCCGGCGGCACCCCGCCGATGCCCTATGCGGGCGGCGGCTGGGTCGTGTGGGAACGCGGCGGGGCGAGCGAAGCGACGGGAAACAACCTCGGGTCCGGCGACACGACGCTCGGCGGGTTGCCGCTGCGCCGGGTTCCCGACGGTGAGCTGATGCGAATGGGCGAGGCGCGCAGGGCGGTGGGCTGGTGGCTGGTCGGCACGGCTCGAGCGATGCTGACGCTGGCGCGCCAACATGCCATGGACCGCGTCCAGTTCGGCCGACCGATCTCGTCGTTTCAGGCGATCCGGCATCGGCTGGCCGAGACGCTGGTGGCCATCGAAGGTGCGGAGGCGACGCTTGCGCTGCCCGAGGCCGAAAGCCCTGACTTGACCGCGATGTTGGCCAAGGCCGCCGCGGGCAAGGCCGCACTGACCGCGGCCCGACAATGTCAGCAGGTGCTCGGCGGTATCGGCTTCACCGCCGAGCACGACCTGCACCGGCATGTGAAGCGCGCGTTGGTGCTCGACGGGTTGCTCGGTAACACAAAGGAACTCACCCGCAAGGCGGGCGCGGGATTGCGGGCCCGCGGCTCTGTGCCCCGCCTCGCACAACTCTAATTTCTCCAATTTCTCCGCGAGCGTGCGTGTCGGAGGGCGACACGCCGTCGTTTTGTACGACTTTACGCACGCTCACCGTCGCCGCGTGAACACTCGCAAGTACGCCAGGGAGTGCATCAGGGTGTGCCCACCGCGTCGGCGAGCGTGCGCAAACTCGCGGTTAGGCTCGGCGTGTCGGCCGCAGACACGCACGCTCGGGCAAATTATTTCAAGTTGGCCTTCATCTCGTCGAGGTTCACCAACACCGGCCACCCGCCCACGCTCAGCGCATTGCCGTGTCCGGTCTGATGGATGTCGAACACCGACTGGATGGCCGCGTAGAAGCCCTGCACATCGAGTGTCTGGTTGACCGCGCGCTTGGCCTGGCGCAACGCGAACGGCGGCATCTTGGCGATCTGTTCGGCCAGCGCCCTGGTCTCCGAATCGAGTTGGTCGCGGGGCACGACGCGGTTGACCATGCCGGTGGCGGCCACTTCCTCCGCGGTCATCGCCCGGCCGGTGAACAGTATCTCCTTGGCCTTACGGGGGCCCAGTTCCCAGGTGTGGCCGTGGTATTCGACGCCACCGATGCCCATCAGCACGACGGGGTCGGAGAACAGCGCGTCGTCGGAGGCGATGATCAGATCGCACGGCCAGCACAGCAGCAGACCACCGGAGATGCACCTGCCCTGTACCGCCGCGATCGACGGTTTGGGTACGTTGCGCCAGCGCAGCGTGTACTCGAGGTAGCGCTTGGCTTCGTGCTGGATGATGAAGTCGAGGGTGATCTTGTCGGGCACCGGGCCGCCGCCGCGCAGATCGTGTCCGGCCGAGAAATGCTTCCCGTTGGCCCGCAGGAGAATCACCGAGACGTCGTTGTCCTCTGCGGCGCGGGTCCACGCCGCGTCGAGTTCGTCGAGCAGCTCGGGGTTCTGAGCGTTGGCCGCCTCCGGACGGTTCAACGTGATGGTCGCGATGCGGTCGGCGACGTCGTAGTCGATATACATGGTGAGTCCTTTTAGTTTCGGGGCAGTCCCAGCAGCCGCTGGGCGATGATGTTGCGTTGGATTTCAGAGGTTCCGCCGGCGATGGTGCCGCCGAAGGTGCGCACGTAGCGTTCAAACCAGCCGCACCGGTACGCGTCGAGGTGCTGTGCGCTGTACGGACCGGACATGGTCGGGTGAGCCAGACCGTCGACACCCGTTGCGTCCAGCGCGTATTCGGTGGCCAGCTGCGAAGCTTCCGAGCCCATCAGCTTGAGCACCGACAGCGCGGACGCGTCTTCCTCACCGCGAGCCGCGCGGGCCAGCGCAACCGAGCCGAGCAGGCGAAGCGCCTGATTGTCCATGACCAACGTCGCATACCGGTCGCGGTCCAGCGCGGAGGTGGGCCGGAAGTCCTCAGTCAGCTCGGCCAGCCGGTCGGCGTAGCTGAGCCACAACATGTTCCGCTCATGTCCGAGTGAACCGCTGGCCACCCGCCAACCCTCGTTGAGTGGTCCGACGAGGTTCTCGGCGGGCACCCGCACGTCGTTGAAGAAGACCTCGTTGAAGTCCAGGTCGTTCTGGTCGCACACCGATGCGAACGGCCGTCGTACCACGCCCGGCAGGTCGGTCGGGATCAGCAGCACGCTGATGCCCTTGTGTTTGGGCGCGTCGGCATCGGTGCGCACGAAGGTCAGCAGCACGTCTGCGTCGTGTGCGCCCGACGTCCACACCTTCTGGCCGTTGACCACGAAATGATCGCCGTCGTCACCGGATATGAACTCGGCCCGAGTGCGCAGCGACGCGAGGTCGGATCCGGCGCCGGGCTCGCTCATCCCCAGCGAGGCGGTGATCTCGGCGCGCAGGATCGGCACCGCCCAGCGGCGCTGTTGTTCGGGTGTGCCGAACGTGATCAGCGACGCGGACACGATCCCGACGCCCTGCGGGTTGAAGGTCAGATAGACGCGTCGCCGCGCCAGCTCCTGCTGATGCACATACTGCTGTAACAGGGTGGCGTTACGCCCGCCGAACTCAGGCGGATGACCGGGCAGCAACCAGCCGTTGTCGAACATCAGACGCTGCCAGTCGCGCGCCCAGACGGGAACGTCGCTGCTGGATTGCGACCGTGCGAGAGCCTCCGCATCGGATGGAAGGTTCTCATCGAGGAACGCGTTGAACTCAGCGCGGAATGCCTCTACGTCAGCATCAAAGGTGAGCTGCACGGCACTCCCGGTGGATCAAATTTTTGGTAAGGCCTACTGTTATCAACAAAATGAGAATACTATTCTCATCGTGAGAAAGTTACAATCTCTGACACGTAGGCCGCGAGGGGGTCGAGGACCGCAATGGCAAGGCGTTCTCCGGTACAGTCAGTTCATGTTCTCCCAAATCGGCACGCATCTGAGCCGCCGGTGACCAGCCCGAGCGAGGAGCCGGCCTGGAAGCAACGTGCGGTCGAGCGATCGATCAAAACCGCCAAGCTGCGTGCTGCGCAGCGCGTGCAGCGTTTCCTGGACGCGGCGCAGGCGATCATCATCGAGAAGGGCAGCACCGACTTCACGGTGCAGGAAGTAGTCGACCGTTCGAGGCAGTCGCTGCGCAGTTTCTACCTGCAGTTCGACGGTAAGCATGAGTTGTTGCTCGCGCTGTTCGAGGATGCGCTGAGCCGCTCGGCTGATCAGATTCGGGCAGCCACCACCACCGAGGACGAGCCGATCGAGCGCCTGAAGGTCGCGGTCCAGCTTCTCTTCGAGTCGTCGCGACCCGATCCGACCGCCAAGCGCCCGCTGTTCACCGACTTCGCGCCACGTCTTCTGGTGTCACATCCGTCCGAGGTCAAAATCGCCCACGCACCGCTTCTCGCCCTGCTCACCGAGCTGATGGAAGAAGCCAGCGCCGCCGGCCAACTTCGTGAGGGCATCAACCCCAAGCGGATGGCCGCAATGACGATGCAGACGGTGATGTTCGTCGCGCAATCCAGCGGTGAGACCGATGACATAGGCGCCGCCAACCCCATCACCGCGGACGAGGTCTGGGATTTCTGCGCCCGCGGGTTCGCCGCCGAGTAGGCGGAGAATCACATTCTCGCGAGAACTATGTTCTCGCTGCTGAGAAGCTGACTTACACTGGGCGGGTGCCCGATCTCTGGCCGGATCTGCTCGGCGGTCTCGATATCACCGCACAAGATGCCGACGGCCGGATCGCAGCGCTGACGGCCTCTTCGCGGCGCCGTACGCGCAGGAAACACCCAGACGTTTCGGGACGTCGACGCCGGGATGAGAAGCCCGTTCTACTAAGCGGAGAGTATAAATCGCGAAAACCGGTCAGCTTATTGACACCATTCGGGGCGAATGCCAAAGTTGTGAGACAAAAGTCAGCCCCATGTCTTATGTGACCCTGGTCCAGCGAGAGGCGACCCGTGACGATCAGCGCTGAAAATCCCGGCGTACAACCCGCCGCGACGGACGTCGAGTTGTACTACGACCCCTACAACCTCGACATCAACATGAATCCGTACGCGGTGTTCGCCCGGCTTCGCGAAGAGGCACCGCTGTACTACAACGACAAGCACGACTTCTATGCGTTGAGCCGTTTCGACGACGTCAACAAGGGCGTCATCGACCACGAGACGTTCATCTCCGGACGCGGCGCCCTGCTCGAGATCATCAAGTCCGGGATGGAGATCCCGCCCGGCACATTGATTTTCGAGGATCCGCCGATCCACAACATCCACCGCAACCTGCTGTCGCGGGTGTTCACCCCGCGTAAGGTGCAGGCGCTGGAACCGCAGATCCGCGAGTTCACCTCGCGATGTCTCGATCCGCTGGTCGGCGCGGACCGGTTCGACTTCGTCAACGATCTCGGCGAGCAGATGCCCATGCGCGTCATCGGCATGCTTCTGGGCATCCCCGAAGAAGACCAACGTCGGGTCACCGAACACGGTGAAGCGACCTTGCAGAGCGACAACGTCGACCTGATGGCCACCGGTGAGGTGTTCGCCGAATTTATCGACTACCGCACCAAACATCCCTCCGACGACATCATGACCGATCTGCTCAACGTCGAGTTCGAAGACGAGACCGGCACCGTACGCAAGCTGGGCCGCGAAGAGTTGCTGATGTACCTGACGGTGATCGCCACCGCGGGCAGCGAGACGACGACGCGCCTGATCGGTTGGGCCGGAAAGACACTCGCCGATTACCCCGATCAGCGCGCCGAGCTGGTGGCCAACCCGACCCTGATACCGCAGGCGATCGAGGAGATCCTGCGCTGGGAGCCGCCCGCTCTACAGATGGCCCGTTACGTCACCCGCGACGTGCAGTACTACGGCCAGACGGTCCCCGAAGGTTCGGCGATGCTGATGCTGATAGGGGCCGCCAACCGTGACCACCGCCGCTTCCCGCCCAACGGCGACGTCTTCGACATCCACCGAGACCAACGCTCGCACATGACATTCGGCGCGGGAACACACTTCTGCATGGGCAATGCGCTGGCGCGCCTGGAAGGCCGGATCGCCCTCGAGGAGATCCTCAAGCGGTTCCCGGCGTGGGAGGTCGACTGGCCGAACGCGCGTCCATCGGAAACCACAGCCGTACGCGGCTGGGAATCCATGCCCACCTTCGTATCTGAGGCGTGAGCACCCAAACCCAACCCACCGACACCAAAGGGATTGAAACAGTATGGCAGGACGTCTAGAAGGCAAGGTCGCATTCATCACCGGCGCCGCGCGCGGGCAGGGCCGCGCCCACGCCGTGCGGATGGCCCAGGAGGGCGCCGACATCATCGCCGTGGACATCTGCAAGAAGATCGACACGGTCGACTTGATCGACGCCTCCACCCCCGAGGACCTCGCCGAAACCGCCGATCTGGTCAAGGGTTACAACCGCCGCATCTACACGGCCGAGGTCGACGTCCGCGACTACGACGCGCTCAAGGCGGCGGTCGACACCGGTGTGGAGCAACTGGGCCGGCTCGATATCATCGTGGCCAATGCCGGCATCGGAAACGGCGGCCAGACGCTGGACAAGACCAGCGAAGCAGACTGGACGGCGATGATCGACATCAACCTCGGCGGAGTGTGGAAAACCGTCAAGGCGGGTGTGCCGCACATTCTCAAGGGCGGCCGCGGCGGTTCGATCATCCTCACCAGCTCGGTCGGTGGCCTGAAGGCCTACCCACACACGGGTCACTACGTCGCCGCCAAACACGGTGTGGTGGGCCTGATGCGGACGTTCGCCGTCGAACTCGGTGCCCAGAACATCCGCGTCAACTCGGTGCACCCCACCAACGTCAACACCCCGCTGTTCATGAACGACGGCACCATGAGGCTGTTCCGGCCCGATCTGGAGAACCCGGGCCCCGAGGATATGAAGGTCGTCGGCCAGATGATGCACACGCTGCCGATCGGCTGGGTCGAGCCCGAGGACATCGCCAACGCGGTGCTGTTCCTGGCCTCGGACGAGGCGCGCTTCGTCACCGGTGTCACGCTGCCGGTCGACGGCGGCAGCTGCCTGAAGTAGGAGCCGCACACATGGCTGTCGCGGGGCTTTCGCTGCCGCGGGAATGGGAAGAGATCACCCCGGATTGGATGACGGCGGCACTCGCGCGGGACTTTCCGGGCACCGTCGTCGACACGGTGACGGTGGCGCTTCGCGACGACGGCACCAACCGGCGCGCCCGGCTGGCCCTGACGTACGCGGCGGGCAGCGGGCCGGCGGCGGTGTTCGCCAAGGCCGTCGACCCCGAACACGCCGATCTGGTGGCGCTGACCAGTGGGCTGTATCACGAGCCGCGGCTGTTCATGTCGGGTGTCGCGTTGCCGCTGGATCACCCGGCGGTCTACGCGGCGCTCATCGACGAGGACGCCAGGAACTTCCTGATCGTCATGGAGGACGTCGTCGCGCGCGGCGCCGACCCCCGCGACTCGACGCGGCCGATGACGGTCGAGCAGGTGGCCAGCGGAGTGGGCGGGCTGGCGCGCATGCACAGCCGGTTCTGGGGTGAGCGCTTGGCGACCGAACCGGCACTGGGCTGGCTCGAGCCGTTCGTCGCGTTCGAAGGGCTCGAGCACGCGCCGTTGCACATCGCCCATGAGCGGTTGGGCGACAGCGTTCCCGCCGAGATCCCCGCGCTGAGCGGAACCGAACTGTTCGTCGACATCTGGGCGCGCTACATCGGGACGCTGACCAGCGCGCCACAGACTCTGCTGCACGGCGATCCGCACATCGGCAACACCTACGTGCTGCCCGATGACGAGGTCGGATTCCTGGACTGGCAGATGGCGCGGCGCGGCAACTGGTCACTCGATGTCGGCTACTTCCTGCAGGGCGCGTTGACGATCGAGGACCGCCGACGCGCCGAGCGGGAACTGCTCACCGAGTACCGCGACGCGCTGACACTGCCCGCCGACGAGAAGCCGACGGCAGACGAGGTGTGGCTGCGCTACCGGGCATCCGTCGCGCACGGGCTGGCGATCTGGATGGCGACGCTGTCAGGCGGCGATGCCTGGCAGGGTGCCGACATCTGCCTGGCGTTGGCCCAGCGCTACTCCGCGGCGTACCTCGACCTCGACACCCGCGCTGCCCTCGACGCGATCGCCTAGCACGGCCGACCGTCACAAGTTTCCGACCTCGAGGTCGAGGTACTCGGCGAACTTTGCGCGCGCCTGGTCCCGCTTGGCCGGCAGCCACTCGCTGGGCCACATGCCCTCTGTCGGCGCGTAGTCGCGCAGAACCTGTTTGGCCACGGTGGTCTTGTGCACCTCGGTGGGGCCGTCGACGAGCCCCATCACGGCTGCCCCGTGAATCATTTTGAACAACGGCATCTCATTGGTGACACCGAGCGCACCGTGTACCTGCATTGCCCGCCAAGCGATGTCGTGCAGCATTGTCGGCATGGTGGCCTTCACCGCGGCGATGTCTTTACGGACCTTGTTGTAGTCGTTGTATCTGTCGATCTGCCAGGCGGTGTAGAGCACGAACAACCGAAACTGCACCAACTGGGCATACGAGTCGGCGATGAAACCCTGCACGAATTGCTTGTCCGCCAACCGGCTGCCTTGTGTTTCGCGGCTCAATGCGCGCTCACACATCATGTCCAGCGCCTTCTGCGCGAACCCGATCGTGCGCATCGCGTGGTGGATCCGACCGCCGCCCAACCGGGTCTGGGCGATGACGAACGCCTGTCCCTCGCCGCCCAACAAAGCGTCCGCGGGTACCCGGACGTTGTCGTAGTGGATGAGGGCGTGGGATCCCTCGTTGTCGGGTTCACCGAACAGCCCCACATTGCGCACGATGTTGACGCCCGGGGTGTCGGTAGGCACCAAGAACATCGACATCCCCTTGTACGGGCTGACGTCCGGGTCGGTCACCACCATCACGATCAGAAACGAGGCGGTTCTGGCGTTGGAGGAGAAGAACTTCCACCCGTTGATCACCCAGTCGTCACCGTCTCGGCTCGCGCGCGTTTCAAAGCGGGTGGGGTCTGCGCCGCTCTGGGGTTCGGTCATCGAGTAACTGGAGAAAAGCTCACCGTCGAGTAGTGGTTGCAGGTAGCGCTGCTTTTGATCTTCGGTGCCGTAGTGGGCGATGATCTCGGCGTTTCCCGTGTCAGGAGCCTGGCATCCGAAGACGATCGGAGCCCATTGCGAGCGGCCGAGGATTTCGTTGAGGAGCGCGAGCTTCAACTGCCCGTAGCCCTGGCCGCCGAACTCCGGACCTAGATGTGTGGCCCACAGACCTTTGTCGCGGACTCGCTGCTTCAGTGGGTCGATGGCCTTGCGGCGTGCGTCGGTCAGCGGAACGAACTCCTGGTTGGGCCATGCCAAGTCGAGCGGTTCGACCTCGTCGCGCACGAACTCGTCGGCCCAGTCCAGCAATTCCCGGTAATCGGAATCGGTTTCGAAATCCCAGGCCATCCCGCCTCCTCAGGCTCTGCAGCGGTATTTCCTAATAGATAAGACCTAGTCAACTATTTTTGTCAAGGCGGTTCTCATCCGCGGTTTGCAGCTCCAGATCCGTGGGTTGGACGAAATAGTTGACTCGGTCGGATATCAGCGGTTAGGTTCTCCAAGACCTATCCCGCCGGTGTGGAACCAGGCTTTCGCGGAGTGGAGATCGCGTGACCGCAATCGATGGCTTGACAACGCATCCCACAGAAAACGCCGGGGTTCTGCCGTGAGGGCTCTTCCCGAACTTCTCGACATGACCGACAGGGTGGCGGTCGTCACTGGCGGAAGTCGCGGCATCGGCCGGGCTGTCGCAGAAGGTTTCGCCCTGGCAGGCGCCGACGTCGTGATCGCCAGCCGCAAACTCGACAACTGCGAGCGCGCCGCAAAGGAAATCGAGGCCACCACGGGCCGGCGTGCACTACCTGTCGCCTGCCATGTCGGCCGGTGGAACGACGCCGAACTCTTGCTGGATGCTGTCTACGACAGGTTCGGCCGCTGCGACGTGTTAATCAACAATGCCGGGATGTCACCGGTGTACGAGGACCTCCCGTCGGTGACCGAGGAACTCTACGACAAGGTCCATGCCGTCAATGCCCGCGGGCCGTTTCGACTGAGCGCACTGTTCGGCACCCGAATGGCCGAGCGCGACGGCGGGTCCATCATCAACGTCACCACGGCGGGCACCCTGCGCCCGGACGCCACCGACCTGCCCTACGCGATGGCCAAGGCGGGCCTCAACGCGCTTACCTTGGCGCTCGCGGGCGCATGGGCGCCCAGGGTGCGCGCGAACCTGGTCATGCCGGGGGCTTTCGACACCGATATCTCGAAGGCATGGGGCGCAGAGATGCAGGCCCAGGCAGCGGCGCTGAACCCGATGAAGCGCATCGGGATCCCCGAGGACATGGCCGGGCTGTGCGTATTTCTGGCCAGCGATGCGGCCAGCTACATCAACGGCGCTCAAGTGCTCGTCGACGGTGGATTGTTCCGCACGCTCTGAGCGACAACATCATTCAACAGCCATAACACGAGGAGGGATCATGGCAGGACGCATGGACGGCAAGGTGTCGCTGATCACCGGCGCCGGGCGAGGTCAGGGGCGTGCACACGCCGTACTGCAGGCACGCGAGGGCGCCGACGTCATCGCCATCGACATCTGCGAGGACATCGAATCCAACCCCTATCCGATGGCCAGCTGGGACGATCTCACCGAGACCCAGCGACTGGTCGAGAAGGAGGGCCGCCGCTGTGTGGCGGTCAAGGCCGACGTCCGCGACCGCGCACAGCTTGCCGACGCAGTGAACCAAGGCGTCGCCGAGTTCGGGCGGCTGACCACCGTCATGGCGAACGCCGGCATCCTGCCCATGGCCATGGGCGACCCTCAGCCACT
This sequence comes from Mycolicibacterium sp. XJ2546, assembly GCF_053483195.1. Classification (NCBI taxonomy): domain Bacteria; kingdom Bacillati; phylum Actinomycetota; class Actinomycetes; order Mycobacteriales; family Mycobacteriaceae; genus Mycobacterium; species Mycolicibacterium sp. XJ2546. Next base: position 88,754 of record NZ_JBEFRW010000014.1, read on the forward strand.
GGATTTTCAAGATGCCGTCGACGTCGACTTGATCGGTGTGATGAACACCGTCGCAGTGTCGGTTCCTCACCTCATCGCCGCCGGCACCGGGGCGTCGATCATCGTCACCGGTTCCACGGCCGCGCTGATCCCCAACACCGCCAACGACGCCAACGACCCGCGCACGATCATGGGCCCGGGCGGCGCAGGCTACAGCTGGTCAAAGCAGACGCTGGTCGGATACACCCAGCAGATGGCATTGCACCTGGCACCCACCGGAATCCGGATCAACGTGGTGCATCCAACCAACTGCAACACCCACCTGATGAACGCCCAGGGCATCTACCAGCTCTTCCGGCCCGACCTGCAGGGCGAGATCTCCAAAGAAGACTTCCAGCCGGCGTCGGAGTTCTATCACGCCCTTCCCACTGCGTGGTTGGAGCCCGAAGATGTCGCCGAGCTGGTGTTGTTCCTCGCCTCAGATGCGTCGAAACACCTGACCGGGGCGAGCATTCCGCTCGATGCGGGCGCCATGGCCAAGTGGCCCAAGGGTCCCGGTCAGTAGTCGAGCGCATACACCGATCAGGTGAACAACGCCGCCATCCGGACTGGGTTGAAAAACTCCTTGAACAGCACGATCTTGTCGCCCTCGAACCGGAAGACGGTGATGTAGGAGTTCTGGTACGTCCCGTCGCGCGCCTTCAGCGGACAGTCACTGTGGTATTCGGCGATGACGGTGTCGGACTCGCTGACGTCGTACCACTGGTCGAAGGTGAAGTTCATCCGCTCGAACATGTGCGGAACAGTGCTGCGCAACCGGTCGACGATGGCCGGACCTCCTTGGGCCGGGGGCATGTCGTCGACGAACGGAGCCAGCATCACCGCCTCATCGGCCAATTGAGCAGCTACACGGTCGAAGTCCAGATCCCCGATGCCGCAGATGAAGTCGGTTGCGACGGCTACCCGCCGGTGAAATATCGTTGTCACGATGCGGCCTTCCCCACTAGGTCACCGTTCCCGCGGTCTTGAGCTCGATGATGCGGTCCCAGTCCAGGCCCAGCTCTTCGAGGATCTCATCGGTCTGCTCAGCGAATCGGGGCGCCGCACCGGTGTCCGGCGGGGTTGCGTCGAACTGCACCGGGTTCGTCACCAACTTCAAATCGCCCGCCGAAGCGATGTATCCGTTCGCCTGTACCTGGGTGTCCTGGCCGACCTGCAGGGTGTCCTGTACCGGCGCCCACGGCCCGGCCAGCGTGGTGAACCGTGTCGCCCAGTCCGCCAGGGTCCGGGTGGATATCGTCTTCGTCAGGATCTCGACCGCCTCCCGTGTGTGCGCCGCGATCGACTGCTCATCGCCAAATCGCGCGTCCTCGGCCAGCTCCGGACGGTCGATATGGCGGCACACATCAGCCCAGAATCTGGCCGGCTGCAACATGACAAAGGAGATGTAGCGGTCATCTGCCGTCGCGTACAGCCCGACCAACGGATTCGACGGCGAGCCGTGCACCCCGGGTGGCGGCGCCTCGAGCCGTTGGCCCACATGGTTGGTCAGCGCAACGGTGTGGCTCATCGCCCACAACCCACTGCCGAGTAGCGATACGTCGACCACCGATGGTTGACCGGTCCGCTCGCGCTTGAACAACGCCGCGGCAATGCCCGCCGCCAGGTTGGTTCCGGAGATGGTGTCCCCGTACGCCGGACCTGGAGGCGTGATCACGCCGTCCATACCCTGGGGGGTGACAGTCGCCGCGGCGCCGGACCGACACCAGAACGCGGTCATGTCGTAGCCGCCACTACCGGCCTCCGGACCGCGCGGCCCGAAGGCACTTCCGCGCGCGTAGATGATGTCGGGGTTGACGGCGCGGATGTCATCGACGTCGATCGCGAACTTGGTTCGGTGAGAAGGCAGGAAACTGGTCAGGAAGACATCTGCCCGACGAACCAGTTCGTGCAGAACCGATGCGCCTTCCGGCGTCGACACATCAAGCCCGATGCTTCGTTTGCCGCGGTTGGCGTTGTCCACGTTCGGATTCGGATCACCGGCCACCTGCAGCATTCCGACTTGACGTAGCCCACGTTGCGGATCACCGGTGACCGGGTGCTCGATCTTGATGACGTCGGCTCCCCATTCGGCCATCACTGCGCCGGCGGTCGGCACGAACGCGTACATCGCGACCTCGACGACGCGGACGCCTTCCATCGGGTTCACGCGACGACCTCCGCGAGGGTTTTGAACTCCAGGTACTCCTCGAATCCAGCGACGCCCATCTCCCTGCCGATGCCGGATTGTTTGTAGCCGCCGAACGGACTGTCCGGTGCCGAGTAGTTGCCCCCGTTGATGCTGAACGTCCCGGTCCTGATCCGACGCGCGAGGGCGATCGCCCGGTCCCGGCTGCCGAACACCGCACCGGATAGGCCGTAGATCGAATTATTGGCGATGCGCACCGCGTCGTCGTCATCGTCGTACGGCAACACGACCAGTACCGGCCCGAACACCTCCTCCTGGGCGATCTCGCTGTCGGCGTCGACATGGGTGAGCAGGGTCGGCGCATAGAAGTACCCCGGGTCCAGACGGTGCCCGCCGGTCACCAACGTCGCACCGCCTGCAACTGCCCGCTGCACCATCGCGTCGACCTTGTCGCGTTGCCGCTCACTGATCAACGGTCCCATGAATGTCGCGGGGTCGGCGGGATCACCGTGGGTGATGAGACCGAAATTCTGGCGCACCAACTCGACGATTTCGTCGTGGTGCGTCCGCGGCACGAGCAAGCGTGACGTCTGGGCACAGCCTTGGCCGGCGTGGGAGGTGATCATGAAGGCGGCCATCATGGCGCAGGTTTGAAAGTCCGCGTCGTCGAGGATGATTGCGGCCGATTTCCCGCCAAGCTCCAGAAAGACCTTCTTGATGGTCTCGCTGGCCGACGCCATGACGCGACGTCCGGTCGCGGTCGAACCGGTGAACGTGATGACGTCGACGTCGGGGCTCGTGGTCAGCACCGCACCGACTTCTGGCGACAGCGAACTCAACACGTTGACCACACCCGGCGGGATGTCCGTTTCGTCGGCGATCAACTCGCCGAGGGCCAACGTGATCAACGGGGTGTCGGGGGCACCCTTGAGTACGACGGCGCAGCCCGCGGCCAAGGCGGGCGCGAGCTTGGCCAGCGCCAGTTGGTTCGGATAGTTGTAGCCCACGATCGCCCCGACCACGCCTGCGGCTTCTTTCTCGACCCAGCGGTGGTGACGCTGCCCCATGGAGTCGATGTCGCCGAGGTCTTCTGACATCGGGTAGGTCTTGAGTAGGTCAGCGTAGTAGCGGACTATTCCGATAGGAGTTTCCAGCTGCGGCCCGTCGGTCAGCATGCCGGTGGCGCCGACTTCGGCAATCGTCAACGCGCGAAGTTCTTCTCGGTGCCGGACTAAAGCCTCATGCAGCTGGATCAGACACCGAATCCGCAGCTCGACATCGGTGGACCATGTCGTGCTGTCGAAGGCCCGCCGTGCGGCCGCGACCGCGGTCATGGCGTCGGACACCGAAGCGTGCGGCGCAAAACCGATGACCTTTCCGGTCGCCGGATTGGTCGACGGGAAGATCTGGTCGGCCCCTACCAACCGCCCATCGATCAGCATGCGCTTGTCGGGGTCGCGCTCAGCGTGGCGCGCCCCTTCGACGGAGTCATCTCTTGGCATGTTCGCAGACACTTCCTGCGCGGTCATCGAGCCTCCCTGACATGTCCCTGTGAGCCGGCGAAATCATGTGTTCGGGCGAACACTACCGGCGCGAACCCACTGCCGCACGAAAATAGTTGACTCGGTCGCATGTCTACGCTTAGCTGTTAATCGTTCGGGTCGTTGAGTGCGATTGCGATGGCAGACAACCGCAATCCGGCTCGGCGAACGCCTGGAAGGAGAAGTCGTGCGGGTTAATGTCGATCCCGATCGCTGTCAGGGCCACACGTTGTGCGCCATGATCGCCCCGGAGGCCTTTCAGCTCAGCGAAGTCGACGGCACGTCTTCGGCGGTTTGCGAGGTGGTAGCGCCCGGTCAGGAGGAAGCGGTGTTGGAGGCGGCGCGGTCTTGCCCCGAACAGGCCATCACCGTCACCGCGGTACCGTCGCTGGAGGCCACGCCGTGACCGACGCGATCGTCGCGGCCGGGGACCGCGAGAACTACCAGTATCACTTCGACCGGCACACGCCCGAGTACCGGGAGCGCTTCGAGCAGATCACCGAAGAACTGCACCGCAAGTGCCCCGTGGCATGGTCGGACACCTACGGCGGTCACTGGGTCGCCAGCAGCAGCCATGCGGTGTTCGAACTCGCCCGCTGTCCGCACATCTCCAACGACCACGACATCAACAACGAGCGCCGCGGCTACAAGGGCATCACGATTCCGAACAAGGACATCCCGATCCGCGGTGGCATGTTGGAGATGGACCCACCCGAGCACCGCTGGTACCGCAGCGTGCTCAACCCTTACTTGTCGCCGGCCGCGACGAAGCGGTGGGAACCCTTCGTACACGAGGTGGTCCGCGCCAGCATCGACGAGAAAATCGAGCAGGGCCGCATCGACTTCGTCGATGACCTGGCCAACATCACGCCTGCGGTTCTGACGTTGGCGATGCTGGGTATTCCGTTGCGGGACTGGCGGCTCTACAGCGAGCCCACCCACGCGTTGGTGTACACGCCGGAGGACTCACCAGAAGCACCGCGGGTCATGGAAGACAACATGCGGATGGCGATGGAACTGATCGCCCACATCAACGAGATCCGTGAAAATCCCCGGCCCGGTGTGATCAAGAGCCTGACCGAGATGCGCATCAACGGTGAGCCGCCGCCGGAGATGGATCTACTGGGCATGCTCACCTTGCTGATCGGTGGCGGGTTCGACACCACGACCGCGCTCACCGCGCACGCGTTGGAGTGGCTGGGTGAACACCCCCACGAGCGACAACGTCTCAGCGATGACCGGGACACGCTGCTCGACCCAGCGACTGAGGAGTTCCTGCGCTTCTACACACCTGCGCCTGGTGACGGCCGGACCTTCTCCGAGGACTGCGAGTTCAACGGCATCGAGTTCAAAGAAGGTGAACGGCTCTACATCTCCTACGCGATGGCGAACCGGGACCCGTCGGTGTTCCCCGACCCGCACAAAATCGTTCTGGATCGAAAAGGCAATCGGCACTTCGGGTTCGGTATCGGGATCCACCGCTGCATCGGCTCGAACGTCGGCCGGATGGTTTTCAAAGCCATGCTCACCGCGGTGCTGGACCGGATGCCGGACTACCGGTGCGACCCGGCGGGAACCGTCCATTACGAAACCATCGGCGTCATTCAGGGCATGCGGCACCTACCAGCCACGTTCGCTCCGGGCCCGCGCCTCGGCCCCGGGCTCGACGAGACCCTTGCGAAACTACAGAAGGTCTGCGACGAACAGGGTTTAGCCCGACCGATCACCGAGCACCGCGATGCCGCCCACATTGACTGAATCGGCTCTCGCAGCCGACCCGCGCCCGGTTCCGGCCGTCGATGACGTCAGCGGGTTCTTCTGGGCTGCGGCCGCCGAGCACCGACTGGTCCTGCAACGCTGCACATCCTGCGCCACACTGCAGTACCCACCCGAGGTGTGCTGCGTGCATTGCCAAGCCGAGGAATTCGAACTGGCCGACCTGTCCGGGCGCGGGGTGATCTACTCCTATGCCGTCATCGACCGTGCGCTGCACACCGGGTTCGTCGATGCGCTGCCATACACCGTGGTGTTCGTCGAACTCGACGACCAGCCCGGCCTGCGGATGATCGCCAACCTCGTCGACACCCCGCCCGGTACCGAATTGCGCTGCGGCATGCCGGTCGAAGTGGTGTTCGAGCAGCGCGGATCGATCACTATGCCGCAGTTCCGGCCCGTGGAAGTCGACCGATGACGTCGTTGACCCGCCCGGTTGCGATCGCCGGCGTCGGCTACTCCGACCTCACCCGCAGGGGTGAGCCCAACCCCAACTCGTTGGCACTCACCGCGGCCAACGCGGCCCTTGTCGATGCCGGGTTGACCGCCGACGACGTCGACGGCATCTTCGAGTACAAGTTCGGTCCGGAGTCACCCGGCGCCCAGGACATGGCTCGGCTGTTGGGGATCGCCGACCTCGCCGCATTCGCCGACATCTTTCCGATGAACCCGTCGGGGTTGGCCGGGCCGCTGGCGGGGGTCATGGCAGTCGCCTCGGGCGTCTGCGAGACGGTGCTGACATTCCGGTGCCTGACCCGCGCGGCGGGCCATCAGGGCGGTGTGGTGAGCGGGCCGGAGACGGTCCCCGGACGTGACCAGTTTCTGACCCCCTACGGCTACCTCGGCGGCATCCTGGTCAACCTCGCGCTGAAGAAGCAACGCTGGATGGCCGAATACCGCCGTCCTGAAGAGGATTTCGGGCACATCGCGGTCAATGCCCGGCGCTGGTCGGCACTCAACCCGCGCGCGGTCTTGCGTGACGAAGTGACCATGACCGACTATCTGTCGTCGCGGATGGTTGCCGATCCGCTGCGGGTGCTGGACTGCGACTATCCGGTCAACGGCGCAGTGGCGTCGGTGATCACCACGGCCGAGCGGGCCCGCGATCTGCGCCAGCCCGCGGTGCTCGTCGACGCGATGACATACGCCACCGGACACGGCGCGGACTGGGTGTTCGACGTCGACTTCCTGTATGGGGGCGCGTTCGAGTGTGCCAACCGATTGTGGCAACGGTCTTCGGTGACTTTGGCCGACGTCGACGTCGCACAGTTGTACGACGGGTTCACTCCGGTCACCGTCGCGTGGATCGAGGCGCTCGGCGCCTGCGGACGCGGTGAGTTCGGGGACTGGGTGGGCGACGGTAGCCGCATCGGCCCTGGCGGTGACTTCCCGCTCAACACCGCCGGAGGGCAACTTGCAGAGGGTCGGTTGCACGGTATCGGCTTCCTCAACGAAGCGGTACTGCAGCTGCGCGGGCAGAGCGACCAACGACAGGTCACCGATGCCCGGGTCGCAGTCGTGGCAAGCGGCCTGTACCCGCAATGCGGGGCGATGGTATTGACTGCGGCATGAGTAAAGGCACTGGCATGGACAACAACGGTGGCGAGACGCTCTGGCGGCCCCTACCCCGACGCAACACCCAGAAGGTGTCTCATATGCTGGCGGCCGACCTGCGACGCCAGATTCTCAACGGCGAGCTCGTCGCGGATCAGCAGCTCCCGCCGGAAGCAGATCTCACTGCGGCGCTGCAAGTCTCGCGCGAAACACTGCGGGAGGCGTTGCGGATTCTCGAATCTCAACAACTCGTCGAGATTCGGCGCGGCAGGGGTGGCGGTGCGGTCATCCGCCGACCGGGCCTGGAAGCGGTGAGCCGATACGTCGCGCTGCTGTTGCAGTTGCGCAAGACCACCGTCGCCCACCTCGAAGAGGCCCGGTCGGTCATCGAACCACCGGCCGCGGCATGGGTGGCCGACCACTCCGACGACGGCGACTTGGACCGACTCGTCGAACTACATGACGCCGAGCGGGCCGCCGAAAAGAACCCGCTCGAGTTCGTCGCCGCGATGTCGGCGTTCGACCAAGCGGTCACCGAACTCTCCGGTAACCAGACCCTCGCGGTAATCGCCGGCGTGTTCCGCGACATCTACGCCGGGCAGGTTTACTCGGCCATCGGCGGCACGGGCGACAGTTCCGCAGAGCAGATCGCCCGGCGGGTGGTGGTCAGCCACAGCGCTTTCATTGATGCGGTACGGCGCCGCGACACCGCGCTGGCCCACAGTACGTGGAGCGACTATCTGTTCACGACCGGTCGGATGTTGGTGCGGCGCAACATCAGCCGTCAACCGATCGACATCACGCCGTTGTGGCGGGCTCAGGCGGGTCAGGCAGGCGCGGAGCCGACGCCCCGACGGGCGCTGGTGGTCGCAACCGAGATTCGGGCCCGGATGGCAGAGGGGCTGTTGTCCGAGGGCGACCGTCTTCCCCCACTGGCCGACCTGGCCGGCGAATTCGACATCTCGCGGCCGACGTTGCGCGAGGCACTGCGGATCCTGGAGACGGAGTTCCTCCTCGACCTGCGCACCGGTGACCGCGGCGGCGCGACGATCAGGCCACCGTCCACCCGGGTGGCCTCCCAGCTCGCCGGGATCGTCCTGGAGGCTCGCGGGGCCACGCTCCTGGACTTTCTTGACGCCCTACGGGCGATCGAGCCGACGATCATCGGGCTGGTCGCAACCCGCATCGGCACCAAGAAACTCGACACGCTGCGCTCCGCCGAGGCGCAGTTGGCCGCGTCCACAGAAGACACTGCCCGGTTCGTCACGATGTGGCGCGAGGCGGAAATGGTTGCCTTCTCAGCGGCCAAGAACCCCGCGTTGACCGTCATCGCCGAGATGACGCATTGGGTGCGGGTCGGCGTGGAGCCGACGGTGACCGCCGATGCGAAGGGCCTGCCGTGGGTCGGCAAGACCAACCGGCGCGCGCAGGGACTTTTCGCACAGTTCGTCGCGGCGGCCACCGAACACGACGCCCAGCGGGCAACACAGGCCTGGACCGATCATCTCGCCACCGCCGCGGTTTGGTTCGAGGAATCGGGTGTTGGCAAGCGGCTGATGCTCGAGGTGATGGATTGACTTGTGTCCCTTCATGATCAGCTACAACAGAAATGAGAGAGCCATGAACATCGACGACCTGATCCTGGTGAGCGTCGACGACCATGTCATCGAACCGCCGCACCTGTTCGACGGCCGCGTGCCACAGAAGTACGCAGACCAGGCGCCGCGCTTCGTGCGTCGAGATGACGGCACGATGGCGTGGCGATACGAAGGACAGGAGATCCTCAACACCGCTCTGAACGCCGTCGCCGGCCGTCCACCCACGGAATTCGGCCTCGAGCCAACCTGCATCGAAGAGATCCGCCCCGGTTGCTACGACATCGGTGACCGGATCAAGGACATGAACGCCAACGGTGTACTCGGTTCGCTGTGCTTCCCCTCGTTCCCCCGATTCTGCGGCCAGCTGTTCATGGATACCGCGGACAAGGATCAGGCGGCGGCGATGGTGCGCGCCTATAACGACTGGCACATCGACGAATGGGCCGGCACCCACCTGGGGCGCATCATCCCCCTTGCCATGCCGATGATCTGGGATCCTGAAGCCAGCGCCGCCGAGGTGCGCCGCGTCGCCGCCAAGGGGTGTCACGCGGTGACGTTCTCCTCCAGCCCCTACGACCTCGGGCTGCCCAGCTTGTACTCGGAGCACTGGGATCCGTTCTGGCAGGCATGCGCAGACGAGGACGTGGTCGTCTGCATGCACTTGGGCTCCAACTCCAAACCGCCGATCACTTCTCCCGATGCACCCATCGAGTTGGTGTACACGCTGTCTCCCGTCAGCCTGTTCTCCGCCGCGGCCGACCTGCTGTGGAGCCCGATCTTCCGGAAGTTCCCGACGCTGCGGGTGGCGTTGTCGGAAGGCGGCATCGGCTGGCTGCCGTACTTCCTCGAACGTGTCGACTACATCTACAGCCACACCAAGCACTGGACCGGCATGGAGATGGGCGGGCGACTGCCCTCGGAAGTCTTCTCCGAGCGCGTGATCCTGTGCTTCATCGACGACGCGGTGGGCATCGAGAACCGCCACCGGATGAACATCGACAACATCACCTGGGAATGCGACTACCCCCACTCGGACAGCACGTGGCCGCACGCGCCCGAGGTGCTGATGAAGTCACTCGACGGGGTCAGCGACGAAGAGGTCAACAAGATCACCCACCTCAACGCCATGCGGCACTTTTCCTACGACCCGTTCGCCCACATCCCGCGGGAGCAGGCGACCGTTGGGGCGCTGCGACGCGAAGCGGCCGACTGGGACGTCACCATCCGTTCGGTGCGCCACCTGCGGCCGGAGACGGCGTCGATGGGTCCTGCGTTCTGATGAAGCTGCGCGACAAGGTTGTCGTGATCACCGGTTCGGGCGGCGGCATCGGGGCGGCCTGTGCTCGCCGTTTTACCGAGGAGGGCGCGAAAGTCGTTGTTACCGACCTGAACTCCGAAGGTGTCGAGCAGGTCACCAAAGATCTCGACACGGTCGGGATGGCCGTTGACATCACCGTGGAAGCCAACGTGGCTGCGGTCGCCGAACTGGCCCGTCGCACCTATGGCGCGATCGACATCTGGTTCAGCAATGCGGGCTACGCAGGGCCGCCGCGCGGTGGCGATCTGTCCGACGACCAACTATGGCAGCTCAACTGGCAACTGCACGTCATGTCGCACGTCTATGCGGCCCGGGAGGTGTTGCCGTCGATGCTCGATCGTGGTGACGGTTACCTGTTGCAGACCGCGTCTGTCGTCGCGCTGGCGCTGCATCCCGACAAACCTGCCTACTCGGTCACCAAGCACGGCGCGCTGAGCTTTTCAGAATGGCTTGCCGCCACCTACCGGCCGCGCGGAATCAAGGTGTCCTGCTTTTGCCCCGGACCGATGTTGACCCCGATGCTGATGGCCGACGGTACGCCGCCCGACCATCCGATCATGCAAACCGCCGCCACCCCCGAACAGGTGGCCGACCGACTGGTCCGCGCGATCGACGCAGAACGCTTCCTGATCCTCGACTCACCGCTGGGACAAGACTGCTTGAACGCCAAAGCAACCGACTACGACCAGTGGGTGCTGGATATGGCCCGACAAATAACGACGTAAGGCAGGAGCACATGACAGAGAGATTCATCCAGATCGTCTACTCGAACCCGGCCGAGGGCAAGACCGACGCCGAGTTCAACGAATGGTACGACAACGTGCACATACCGGAACTTCTGGCGACACCCGGCATGGTGTCGGCCACCCGATATGACCTACTCGATGCCCAGATCTACCACGTGCCAGGCGGTTTCGTTCCCGATCACCGCTACCTGTGCATCTACGAGATGGAGGGCAACGTCGACGCAATCATGGAAAAGATCGTCGCCGGTGTCGCGGAGGGAAAGATCAACATGGCGGACTGCCTCGACCTGCCCAGCTCGCGGATGTCCTTCTGGCGCCCCCGTGACGAAAAGGGGCAAGCGTGATGTCTGAGGCGACAACGGCCGAAATCGGCATCGACGAGGTCCGGTTCGGCCGGTGGCTCGATGAGAACGGTGCACCTGGCGACGGTGAGGTGCCCGAGTTCAGCCAGCTGACCGGCGGATCCCAGAACATCCTTTATCTGGTGACGCGCGGTCCGACGCGCATGGTAATGCGGATGCCCGGTCCTCGCGCGGACGCCAAGCGGCTCAACGAGCTACTGCGTGAAATCCGGTTGGTGCGAGCGCTCAAGGGCACCGATGTCCCACATGCCGAGCTGGTCGCCGCCGACGAATCCGGCGAGCTGTTGGGTAAACCCTTCTATGTGATGGCCGAGATCGACGGCTGGAGCCCGATGGACGGCGGATGGCAGCCGCCGTTCGACACCGATCTGCAGGCCCGGCGCGGCTTGGCATTCCAATTGGTCGAGGGCGCAGCGAAATTGGCCCGCGTCGACTGGCGAGCACAGGGACTCGAAGGTTTCGGCAAACCACAGGGTTTCCACCAGCGCCAGGCGGACCGTTGGCTGTCGTTCCTGAGCGGATTCCAGGTCCGCGAATTGCCGGGACTGGACGTGGCGGCGGATTGGTTGCGGGCCAACGGGCCCGAAGACTTCACACCGGGCATCATGCACGGGGACTACCAGTTCGCCAACGTGATGTATGCGCACGGCGCGCCCGCCCAGCTCGCAGCGTTGGTCGACTGGGAAATGACCACCATCGGCGACCCGCTGCTGGACCTCGCGTGGGCACTGCTGGGCTACGACGGTGAGGAGCCACGCAGCGATTTCTACCTTCCGGTGGAGGGGATGCCCCGGCGCAGCGAGTTGCTCGAGCACTACGAGACGATCAGCGGACTGCCCACCGACAACATCGACTACTACCTGGTGCTGGCCAACTTCAAGATCGGCATCGTCCTGGAGCGCACCTACGCCGCCGCCGTGACCGGTGACAACGGCGATCCCAGGGTCAAGGAGGCGTTCGGTTCAATGGTGTTGCAATCGATCGCCACGGCAGCCGATCTGGCCCGGTCCATGCCGAAAGTGAACTGACTGCGCGCTCATCCCCAACCGGGAAGCGGGCACGCGCCGCCGTCGTTTGACCGAAAGCCCCCGATCATGATGGTCGGGGTGATTCGATAGAGCCCTCGGCGTACTCGTCCGAAGGGCTGGGATGTGAAGCGACTCAATGGCATGGACGCCATGCTTTTGTACACCGAGACGCCGAGCCTGCACACACACACGCTGAAGGTGGCGATCATCGACGCCGCGGGCTACCGGACCGAACACGGCGCGGAGTTCACCTTCGAGGTGTTCCGCCGTACCGTCGCGCGACGGCTGCATCTGCTGGATCCGCTGCGCTACCAACTGGTCGACATCCCGTGGAAGCTGCACCACCCGATGTGGCTGGAGAACTGCCCGGTCGACCTCGACTACCACCTGCGCCGCGTTCAAGTGCCCAGCCCCGGCGGCCGCCGTGAACTCGACGAGGTGATCGGTCACATCGCGAGCACACCGCTGGACCGCAGCCGCCCGCTGTGGGAGTTCCACTTCGCCGAGGGGATGGCCGACGACCGGTTCGCGTTGATCGGCAAGGTGCACCATGCGTTGGCCGACGGTGTCGCCTCGGCGAATCTTCTTGCGCGCCTGATGGACCTGTCGGGTTCGGCGCGTGACGAACACGACGGCTACACCGCGTGCGAGCCGCCGTCGAAGGCCGAGTTGTTGCGGGCGGCAGGCCGTGACCACGTGCAGCACATCGCCGGGCTGCCCGCACTGGTGCGTGATGCGGTACGCGGTGTGGCGCGGTTGCGTCGGCGACCGCGGCCGCCGACGGCACAGCACGAGACGGCCAAGCTCTTCAAGACACCGTCGACATTTCTCAACCACGTCGTCTCTCCCACCCGCACCTTCGCGACGGCGTCCCTCGCGCTGGGCGAGGTCAAAGAATCCGCCAAACAGCTGGACGTGACGTTCAACGACATCGTGCTCGCCACCGCGGCCGGTGGTTTGCGCGAGCTGCTGCTGCGCTACGACGGACGAGCCGACCGTCCGATCCTGGCGTCGGTTCCGGTCTCCACCGACCGCTCCGCGGATCGGGTCACCGGCAACGAGATCAGCGGGCTGACCGTATCGCTGCCCGTGCACATCGACCATCCGCTCGAGCGGGTCCGGTTGACGGCGCTGACCACCTCCAACGCCAAGGAGGTCCACGACCTTCTCGGGCCACGGCTGCAGGGCCAGGCGATGGAGTATCTGCCGCCGCCGTTGACACCGGCGTTGTTCCGGTGGCGATCCAAACGCGCCGCGCACAACAGGGTCATGAACGTCGCGATCTCCAGCGTGCCCGGACCTCGTGAGCACGGCCACATCGGCGGCGCCCGCGTCAGCGAGATCTACTCCGTAGGCGTGCTTTCCGCCGGCAGCGCCTTCAACATGACCGTCTGGAGCTACGTCGACCAGGTCGACATCGCCGTGCTCTCCGACGATCAGACGTTCGACGATGTGCACGAGGCGACCGACGCGATGATCCACAGTTTCACCGAGATCCGGCTAGCCGCCGGACTGAAGGCCCCGATCACCGTCGCCACGGCCATGCCGCCGGCCACCGCGTCCGGTTAGGTCACCAGGTCCCGCAGGTCGTTGCGCAGGATTTTGCCGGTGCTACCGCGCGGTAATTCCTCGAGAACCCGGATCTCGCGCGGCACTTTGTAATTGGCGAGGTTCTCCCGCACATACTGCTTGAGGTCGTCTTCGGTGACGGTGGCTGAACGCGCCGGGACGACGAAGGCTGCCAGCCGCTGACCGTACTGCTCGTCGTCGACGCCAAGCACGGTCACCTCGCCCACCTGCGGGTGGGCGGCCAGCACGTTCTCCACCTCGATCGGGTAGACGTTCTCCCCGCCGGACACGATCATCTCGTCGTCGCGCCCGACAACGAACAGCCGTCCGGCGTCGTCGAGGTAACCCATGTCCCCCGATGCCATGAAGCCCTCGTGGAAGTCCTTGGTGGTGCCGGAGGTATAACCGTCGAACAGCGTGCCGCTGCGCACGAAGATCTGCCCCACCTCGTTGGAGGGCAGTTCACGGTGGCTCTCGTCGAGGATGCGGATCTCGGTTCCGTCAGCCGCTTTACCCGCGGTATCCGGAGCGGTGCGCAGATCCGCGGGGGTGGCTGTGGCGATCATCCCCGCTTCGGTGGCGTTGTAGTTGTTGTAGATCACGTCGCCGTATTGGTCCATGAACTTGATCACCACGTCGGGCCGCATCCGCGAACCCGATGCGGTGGCGAAGCGCAAAGTTTTGCCGCTGTAACGGTTCCGGATGTCGTCGGGCAGATCCATGATCCTGTCGAACATGACCGGGACGACCGCGAGCCCGGTGGCCTTGTGCTGATCGACCAGCGCCATCGTCGCCTCGGGGTCGAACTTGCGGCGGGTGACGATCGTGCATGCCAGCAGCGCTGCGAACAACAGCTGCGAAAAACCCCACGCGTGAAACATCGGCGCGGCGATGACGATGGGTTCTTCGGCGCGCCACGGGGTGCGGTCCAGTACCGCCTTGAGATCCCCTGCACCACCGCTGCCCTCGGAACGCTTGGCGCCCTTCGGGAGTCCGGTGGTTCCGGAGGTGAGCAGGATGATGTCGCTCTTGCGGGCGCTGGGCTCGGGCCGTTCGCCGGGATGTTTGTCGATCAGCGCATCCAAGGTGAGCTGGTCGGTCGAGGTATCGGTCCAGCCGAGAATCCTAGTGGCGCTGTTCTGATGCACGGCTCGGCCGTGCGAAGCTTTGTCGGCCATCGCGCGGTCAACCGTGGCGGTGAACTCTTCGTCGTAGATGATGGCGTCGGCGCCTTCACGTTCGATCACCTGCGCCAACGCCGGCCCGGCGAAGGAGGTGTTCAACAGCAACACATCGGCGCCGATCCGGTTGGCCGCCACCAGCGCCTCGATGAACCCGCGGTGGTTGCGACACATCACCGCAACGGATTTGGGGGCGCCATCGGGCAGGCCTTGGAGCCCGGCTGCCACCGCGTCACACCGGTCGTCGAGCTGGCGCCACGTCAGCGTGCCGCGTTCGTCGACCAAACCGGGACGGTCGGGGCAACGCTGGGCCGCCACGGCGAAGCCGACCGTGGCGGTCACGCCCACGCGACGCATCGCCGCGCCCATGCGCACGTACTTGTCGGGGCGCATCGGTGCGATCAACCGAGCCCGCCACAGTGTCTGCAGAAGTCCAAAACTGTCGGCCATGGTGCTCATCCCAACACCGGGAAGCGGCGCTCGGCAGCCAGTTCGTCCAGCGCCGCCTGCATGACCGCTCGAACGTGCAGGTCGACGGCTTCGATGTTGGGATCCTCACCGAACTCCGCGGTGATATCGATCGGATCGAGGACGCGGGTGACGATCTTGGCCGGCAACGGCAGGTTCGGCGGGAAGAACACCGACACCCCGAACGGGAATCCGACACTGATCGGCAGGATCTCGGCGCGTAAGCGCTTGAGTCCGATGCGCCGAGCGATCGAGTCGCCACGCGCCAGGAACAGTTGTGTCTCCTGGGCGCCGATCGACACCATCGGCACGATCGGGACACCGGCCTCGACAGCGGACCGGACGTAACCCGTGCGGCCGGCGAAGTCGATCACGTTCTCGGTGAACGTCGGCCGGTAGGAGTCGTAGTCGCCGCCGGGGAACACCAGCACCAGCGCGCCCTCCCGCAACGCCTTCGCCGCGTTTTCCCGGTTGGCCCCGATGACGCCGGCGCGACGCAGCAGTGTGCCGACCGGTCCGACGAAGATCGCGTCATGCCCGAGCGTATAGACGGGCCGATCGAAGCCGAACTTCTCGTAGAAGGCCGGCGCGAAGACAAGCACATCGGGGGTGAGCATGCCGCCCGAGTGATTGGACACCACAAGCGCTCCGCCCGCCGCGGGGATGGCGTCGAGGCCGCGGACCTCCGCACGGAAATAACGCCTGATGACCGGGCCGACCCAGTCGGTGATGCGCCGGGTCAACTCCGGATCCCACTTGGCGACCTCTGGTCTGCCCGTCCCGCTACTGGTCATGTCCTTTTGTTCCGCTTCTCGAGCCAACCCAAACCTAACCGAACGCCCAGCCTCAACCTGCGGATATGTTACTCTCCGAAAAAGAGAACGCTATAACCCTGGGGGAGTCGATGTCGGACCCAGTGCTCGTCACAGGCGCGTTCGGCCTTGTCGGAACCGCAACCGTGCGGCGGCTGGCCGAACTGGGCCGGCGCGTGGTGGCCACCGACCTGGACACCCCCGCCAACCGCAAGGCAACTTCCAGGCTGCCCCGCGGTGTCGACGTGCGTTGGGCCGACCTGACGGACCGCGACCAGGCCGGCCGGCTCGTCGCCGACGTCGCGCCCGCGGCGATCATCCACCTCGCCGCGGTCATTCCGCCCGCGATCTACCGCAACGCCAAACTCGCGCGGCGCGTCAACGTCGATGCCACCGCGACGCTGGTCGGAATCGCGGAGTCCCAACCTACCCCGCCGCGATGGGTGCAGGCGTCGAGCAACGCGGTCTTCGGCTCGCGCAACCCCCACCGCTCCGACGAGCCGGTCCGGGCCGACATGCCGATGAAGGCGTCCGACCTCTACAGCGCACACAAGATCGAAGCCGAGCAGATCGTTCGCGCATCGAGCCTGCAGTGGGTGGTGTTGCGGCTGGGCGGGGTGCTCACCGCTGATCCGTCGGCGATGGCGTTCTCCACCGACGCACTGTATTTCGAAAGCCTGCTGCCCACCGACGGCAAGCTGCACAGCGTTGATGTCCGCGATGTCGCCTGGGCCTTCGCCGCGGCGACGACGGCTGATGTCGTCGGCGAAATCCTGTTGGTCGCCGGTGACGATTCACACCTGGTCAGGCAGGGTGAAGTCGGGCCGGCGCTGGCGGCTGCGCGCGGGCTCAAGGGTGGGCTGCCACCGGGCCGGCCCGGCAACCCCGCCAGCGACGACGACTGGTTCGTCACCGACTGGATGGATACCCGCCGGGCGCAGGAAGCGCTGGGATTCCAGCACTATTCGTGGGACGACATGGTCGGTGAGATGCGCGCGAACGCGGGCTGGACCCGTTACCTGCTGCGCCCGCTCGCTCCCCTGGTCCGGATGATCCTGGCGCGGCGCGGCGCCTACTGGAAACAACCGGGCCGCTATGCCGACCCGTGGGGAGCCATCCGCCGCAAGTTAGGCGAACCGGGTCCCGACAAGCCGTAGGGTGCGCACCGTGGACAACTTGGACGGACGCGCAACGGTTATCACCGGCGGTGCCAGCGGCATCGGTTTCGCCACCGCACGAGAATTCGCCCGCCGCGGCGCCCGCATCATGCTCGCCGACATCGACCAGAGCGCGCTCGACGACGCGGTGGCGACCCTGCGCGGCGATGGCGTCGACGCCCACGGCGTGCTGTGCGATGTGCGCAAGCTCGACGACGTCACCCGGCTGGCCGATGAGGCGTTCGGCATGTTCGGTGAAGTGCACGTGGTGTTCAACAACGCCGGCATCGCCTACGCCGGCCCGATAGCGCAGGCCAGCCACGACGATTGGCGGTTCGTCATCGACGTCGACCTGTGGGGGCCGATCCACGGCGTCGAAGCGTTTCTGCCGCGGCTGATCGCGCAGAAGGCCGACAGCCACATCGCGTTCACCTCGTCGTTCGCCGGGCTGATCCCCAATGTCGGGCTGGGCCCGTACTGCGTGGCGAAATACGGCGTCGTCGCGCTCGCCGAAACACTTTCGCGTGAGGTGCGCGCCGACGGCATCGGCGTCACCGTGTTGTGTCCGATGATCGTCGACACCAACCTGCTGGCCAACACCGAGCGGGTCCGCAGCGACGACTACGGCCCGGCCACCCCCTCGCCCGCCGACACGGTGCAGCAGTTGGCGTCGAACCCGGCCGACGACTCGGTGCTCGACGTCGACGAGGTGGCTCGGTTGACCGTCGACGCGATACTGGCCAACCGGCTTTATGTGCTGCCGCACAGCGCGGCACGCGGATCCATCCGGCGTCGCTTCGAACGCATCGACCGCGCTTTCGACGAGCAAGCGGCCGAGGGTTGGACTCACTGAGCCGGCGGCCCCAACGTCGGTCGGCCGGTCTGCGGGTGGTGGTACCAGCCGCCCGCAGCGTGGGTTCCGCCGTCGACGTGGATGGTCTGCCCGGTGATGTAGCTGGCCATGTCGGAGGCGAGAAACACTGCTGCGCCGGCGATCTCGTCGACGTGTCCGGGGCGGCGCATGGGAATCGCCGGTGTGGCGGCCTCGGACTGCAGGGTCCCTCCCGACAACTGCATCAGCCCTTCGGTCAGCGTCAGGTCGGGGGCGAGCGCGTTGACCCGGATCGAGTGGGCCGCCAGTTCGAAGGCGGCGGTCTGGGTGTAGTTGATGACGCCGGCCTTGGCGGCGGCGTACGCGGCGTAGCCGGGTGCGGCGCGCACGCCCTCGATCGACGTCACGTTGATGATGCTGCCGGGCCGTCGGGCGTCGACCAGGCGCCGCGCGATCCGCTGCGTGCACAACAGGACGTGGCGCAAGTTGCTCTTGTACAGCGCATCCCAGCCGTTCTCGGTGGTGTCGAGCAGCGGTGAGAAGAACGTGCCGCCGGCGTTGTTGACCAGTATCGACACCTCGCCCAGCTCGGCCACCGTACGATCCAATGCGGCGTCGACCTGTGCGCTGTCGCGCACGTCGGTGGTGATACCCAGTGCGCCAATACTTTTAGCGGTGGCGGTGCAGGTGTCGGGGTCACGCTCCCAGATGGCGACCGACGCGCCGAACGCGGCCAGGCCTTCGGCGATGCCTTTGCCGATGCCCGCACCGCCTCCGGTCACGACGGCGACGCGGCCGGTCAGCAGGATGTGGGACGGATTGATGGTCATCGGTCGAGAGTCATCGGTTCGGTGCTATCGCCGAGATTGCAATGAGGGCTGTTGGCTGAACGGTACAGCCCTGACCGCAATGTCGCCCATAGCGTCATCGGGAGGCCTTGCTCGGACCCATCACGACCGCGTTGCCGATCACCCCGCGGTCCTGCAGGTCGGCGATCTCCTCGTCGCTGAGGCCGAGTTCGGACAGCAGCTCGTGGTTGTGCTGTCCGAGTAGCGGCGCGGACTGCACATGAACCCGCTCGGGGCCACGCGACATCTTGAACGGCAACGTGCTGTGGGGGGTGCGGGTGTTGACCGGGTGCCCGACGTCCTCGAAGAAGCCCCGCGCGACCAGCTGCGCCAGTTCGGTCTGGCGATGCGGCTGCATCACCTTGCCCACCGGAACGCCGTGGCTCCACAGCGTTTCGACGATCTCGTCACCGCTGCGGTCCGCACACCAGGCGGCCAGGTGCTCGTCGATGGTGTCGTGGTGGGCGCGACGGCCCGCCGTGGTGGCCAGTTGCGGCTGCGACGCCCATTCGGGACGGCCGAGCGCCTCGCGTAGGCCGGCCCACTGCTCGTCGTCGGCCACGGCCACCGCCACCCAGCAGTCGGCGCGACCGAACTCGTCGATATCGTTGGTGCGGTACAGGTTTTGCGGAGCCGCGGTCGGGCCGCGGTTTCCGTCACGTTGCAGCAGGGCGCCGTACGCGGAGTATTCGATGACTTGTTCGGCGGCGACGTTGAGCGCCGCGTCGACCATCGCTGCCTCGACCAGCACGCCCTCGCCGGTGCGGCGGCGGTGTTCCAGTGCCAGCAGCAGCGCGTTGAGCGCATGGATTCCGGCGTTGGGGTCGCCGACCGAGTAGGGCTCGTACGGGTTGCGGTCGGGGTAGCCGGTCAGCCAGCTGATGCCCGACGCCGCTTCGATGACGTAGGCGAACGCCGGGTTGTCGCGCCACGGGCCGTCGAGGCCGAAGCCGGGCATGCGCAGCATGACGGTGTCGGGCCGAACCGCTTGCACCGCAGCGAAGTCCAGCCCGATCTGGTCGAGCACCCGGGGGGTGAAGTTCTCGACGATGACGTCGGCGGTGGCGATGAACCGGTTGAGCAGGTCACGGCCGGCGGCGCTCTGTAGGTCCAGCGTGACGCCACGCTTGTTGGTGTTGAGGCCTGAGAAGATCGGCGACTTCTCCCACCACTGGTCTTCGGTGACCGGGATGCCGGCGATCAGCCGGGTGCCGTCGGGGCGGCGGGTCGACTCGACGTGGATGACGTCGGCGCCCAGCATCGCCAGCAGGTGGGTGCACGACGGGCCGGCCCAGAAGGTGGTCATGTCGATGACGCGCAACCCCTCGAAAGGCAGTTTCGCCGAAATATCCCTTTCCGCGCGATTTGGCGGGGTTTTTCGTCCCGAATGTCCCCTTGGGCGGTAGTGCTCGGTGTGTTCGCCGAGGCGGGGGGCGGGTTCGGGCGCGCGCAACACGGCCGGGTGCATGCGGTACGGCGGGCCGGGCTGGTCGAACCCGTCGCGGGGATTCTTCACAAACGAGCCGCGTTCGCGGAAGTGGTCGAGTCCGACGGCGTTGGCGCCGTTGGCCACCGGGGCGTTGGGGATACGAAACGCCGTCGCCAGGTCGCGGATCTCATCGACGGTGTGGCTCTCGACCCACGCGTAGAGTTCGTCGGCCCTCTCGTTGGCCTGCTCGGTGATCGACAGCGGCGACTCCTCGTCGATCCAGTCGTCGTGGCCGGTCATCGCGCACAGGTCGAACCACTGCTGCGCAGTGCCGCAGCCGATGTCGATCAGCCCATCCTTGGCCCGCGCGATCCCGGGCACCGTCAACCGTCGGGCATCGCGCCACGGCCGGCCCAGCATCTCGAAGTAGGACACCGGATAGTAGGTGAGCCCGAGGACCTGGGTTTCCAGCATCGACACGTCGACCAGTTCGGCGCCGCCACGCACCCGCGACGCCAACGTCGCCGCGCTCGCATACGCAGCCGCGAGGTACTCGCCGACCTGCCCGCCCACATACACCGGGGCGCGGTCCGCTGAGCCGCGGCCCAGCCCGACGATGCCGCCCGACCACGCCTGCAGGGTGAACTCCGTTGCGGCGCAGTCGGCCCACGGACCAGACAGCCCGAACGGGGTGATCGACGTGACGGTCAGATGCGGATGCGCCGACCGGATCGCCGCCGGGGTGCACACCACGTGTTCGGCCACCGACGATCCGCGCGACCACACCACCGCGTCGGCCTCGGAGAGCAACGCGTTGACGAAGTCGATGTCGCTGTCCGGGTCGGCTACGACGCTGTGCTTGGCGCCGGCCAGGAAGCTGAACAGCGCACCGTCTTCACCCGACGCGATCTGCGCGCCGGACGCCGACCAACGGCGCAGCCAGTCCCCTTGCGGCGGCTCCACTTTGATCACCTGGGCGCCGCCGTCGGCGAGCAGCTTCGTGCAGTAGGCGCCTGCGATGCCCGTGGAAAGGTCGACGACGACGTACCCGTCCAGTGCTGCCACTAGTCCTTCTTGCGGTTGGATTTACTCAGCCGGAACTCGGCCGGGAACCTCATGTCGTTGTCGTTGACCGCGTCGGCCAGGCCGCTGTCGACGGCCTCGTGCATGTCCAGATCGTCGGTGTCGTCGTTGGCCGCGCCGCTGCCCATCGACTCGAAGAACGCCGACAACAGGCTGCCCATGTATTCGCCCTGGTGCTGTTTGAACACCTCGAAGAAGATCTTCTGCTGAAACACGGTGTCGACCGGCCGGTTTCGGGCGCAGGCCCGCGCGTACTTGTCGACCTCGGCCTCGAGCTCATCACGCGACACCACCTTGTTGAGGAAGTTGCACTCATACATCTCCTCGGCGGTGAACGGGCGCCCGGTGAACACCATCTCCTGGAACTTGCGCAGCCCCATCATCTGCACCCACGTCCACATCCGCGGACCCCAACCGTAGTACCGAAACGAGGGATGCCCGAACAGCGCGTCGTCAGAGGAGATCACCAGATCGGCGTCGGCGCACTGGTAGAAGTGCCAGCCGTAGCAGTAGCCCTTGGCCTCCACGATGCTGATCTTCTTGAGCTCCTGCAGCGGGCGGTTACCGGCCTGCACGTTGGCGTACCAGGCGCTGATCGTGGCACCGTGCCGAAACGAACCTTTCGGCGGGTAGGTGACCTCGCCGACGCCGTCGTCCTCGAGGCGCAGTTCGGCAAGGCGCAGATCGGTGTTGTCGTTGCCCTCCATGAACTCCGGAAGGTCCGCGCCGCTGCCGAGGTTGTCCCCGACGCCGCGGATCACCACCACCTTGACGTCGTTGTCGACGGTGGCCGCGCGCAGCAGATCCGCGTAGCGCAGCCGCGCCGCCGACGTCGGCGCGTTCAGGTACTCCGGCCGGTTGAACGTGATGGTCGCGATCTTGGTCTTCGGGTCCTTGCTGTAGCGGATCAGTTCCTCGGGCTTGGGCCGATTTCCGTTCTCAGACATGTAGTTCCCTTCAGCCGATGCCGACGCCGGCGTTTTCGCCCGCACTCTTGGCCCGAGCGCCCGTCTGCGAAGGGCTGCTGGTCAAAACCTCTGGTTCGTCGGCGGTGACGTGCACTGCCTCGCGTCCGAAGACCGCGCCGACGCCGGCTTCCCACACGTAGGAGGTGACGGCGAGCACCATGCCGGGTTCGAGAATCTCCTGCGCGCAGGTCTGCCGCAGCTGTGGTGTCACCACCGGCGGGTCGAATCCCAGACCGAGGCCGTGGGCCACCGGCATCACCGGCAGCCGCTCCCCCGCAGCCTCGTAGACCGCCAGCAGGTCGCTCGCCGGGGATCCGGGCAGGCAGGCGGCGATCAGCCGCTCACGCAACTCGTCCCAACGATCGTAGAGCGCGGGGACCGCCGAACCATCGATATCGCCGACCGTCCACGTGCGGCCGACCTCGCCGAGGTAGCCATCGGCCAGCACACCGGCCGAAAACGCCACCAGGTCGCCGTCTTCGATGCGGCCGTCGCTGCGGGCCCGCCGCCACGGGTGGTCCTTGCTGGTCGCCCACGCGCCGTCCTGGGTGGCCGGCGTGGTGACACCGCCCGCGGCCATCGACTCCATCAGCGCGCCGGTCAGCGTCTGCTCGGTCACCCCGGGCCGCAACTCAGCGCGGGCCGCGTCGAGCGCCGTCTCGCCGACCGCCAGCGCGCCGCGCAGCACCGCGATCTCGTCGGCAGTCTTGATCCGCCGTGCCGCCCGCAGGGCAGGCTCGGCGTCGACGATCTCGGCGTCGGGAAACGCCAGCGGCAAAAGCTGCGCGAATGTCGGTGTCAGCGAATCGGTTCCGACACGCTTGACGGTGGCCGCACTTGGCAGCGCCTTGAGCACCTCGACGAGCGTCATCGGGTTCCACGCCAAGCCGTAGAGGTTTTCGTGGGGAATTTCGTCAGGGATGCCTTCATCCCAGGTGCTGTTGAGGTAGATCTCCCCGGTCGAGCGGATGACCTCGCAGATCGGCCCGAACGGTCGAGTGCCCGCCACCCACAGTTGCGGTGCGCCGGTCACGTACCGCACGTTGGCCTGGCGGCCCAACACCAGGATGTCGATGTCGCGGGCTTCCATCTGGGCCAGCGCCCGCTCGCGGCGGCCCCGGCGCAAATCGGCTGCGTCGGGCAGAATCTCGAGTGCCATTCAGATCCGATCCTGTCCGTAGGGTGCGTACGGGTAGTCGGTGATCGACTGGTAGCCGTCCTCGGTGATCACCACGATCTCCTCGCTTCGATAGCCGCCGGTGCCGTCCTCCCACACCACGGGTTCGAGCACCAGCAGCATGCCCGCGGGGTACACGAAGTTGTCGTCGAACTCCTCGCCGAGATCGGTTCCGATCATCGGCATTTCTGCGGCGTTGGTGCCGATCCCGTGGCCGAGGTAGAAGTGCGGCAGCCACGGCTTGGCGCCCCCGTTGGCGGCGATCGCCGCGCGCGCCAGATCACCGTTGGTGGCACCCGCCTTGGTCACGGACAGTACGGCGGACATGATTTCGCGCCACTTGTCGAATTGCGCCTGCTGACGCTGCGATGGCTCGTCGCCGACCAGCCAGGTGCGGCCGAAGTCCGAGCAGTAGCCGTGGTAGGTGATGCTGACGTCGGTCCACAGCACATCACCGCGTTCGAGTTCGCGTTCAGTGGTCAGCAGCGGCAACGCGAGGTCGCCGGTGGTGGTCCACACCGACCCGCTGGTCTTCGTCGTGGGCATCACCTGCCAGATGGCCTCGAGCATGTTGGCGGTCGCGCCCAGTTCGAAGGCCCGCCGGACGAACGCCGCCGACAGGTCGACCTGCCGCACGCCCGGGGCGAGCGCCTTCTGCACGTCGACCATGGCTTCTTCGGTGATGCGGCACGCGTTGCGCACACACGAAATCTGATCGGGCGTCTTGACGAGCTTGGCGGGTCCGACTACCTGCGCGGCATCCGACGGCGGACCGGACGGAAACAGGGTGGCCGCCGCGCGCCGCATCGCACCGGTCATCTCGTCAACGGCGACCGTGCCCCGGGCGGGCACCAGATCGGCCAGCACTTTGCCGAACTGCTCGACGCCCTCGTCGAATTCGAGGTACAGCGCGGGATGCACATGATCGTCGGGCACCTCACAGGCCGAGGCCGACCCCTCACGCAGCGGCATGAACAGGTGAGGATGCGGATCGTCGGCCGCCACGATCGCCACCGGGCGTTCCACGTGGGACAGGCCCGCATCCAGCAGCGGCCAGCTGACGCCCGTCGCGTAGACGACATTGCCGTTGCCGATCAGAACCAGTGCATCGACGCCCTTTTCGCGCATGGACTCGCGCAGCCTGGCCCCGCATTCGCGGTACATGCGGGCCCGGTCGGGAACCTCCGGTATGTCGATCAGGGTGGACTGTGTTGCGAAGGTGGTCACGAAATCCCCAGGAAGTTCTTGATGTTGGTGCTGACGATCTTGACGGCGTCCTCGGGCCCGACCGCGTCGACGACGGCCTGCAGCGACTTCTCCGAGTAGCCGAACGTCGATTCGTTGTGCGGGTAGTCCGACGACCACATCACGTTGTCCACGCCGATCTTGTCGATGAGCCTCAGGCCGAGCGGGTCGACCATGAACGATGCGCTCATGTGGTTGTCCCAGTAGTGCCGGACCGGATGTCCCAGTTCGTGGTTGAACATGTGCCGATACGAGGCGAGCATGTGCTCGGCGTCCTGCAGTGCCGTGGGCACCCACGCGATACCGCCCTCGAACCACCCGATCTTGAGCTTGGGATGACGGTCAAGGATGCCGGTGAAGACGTACTTGGCGAACTGTTCGCGGAACGAGTCCACGTTGACCATCATCCCGACCACGACGCTGTTGTGCTGGCACGGCGTCTTGGGCGGCGTCTCGCCGATATGGTGGCTGACCGGCAGGCCGGCGTCCTCGATCTCGTCCCACACCGCGTCCATGTCGGTGCTGCCGTAGTCGTAGATGTTGCCGTCGTCGTCCTTGCCGGGGTTCAGCGGCAACAGGAACGTCTTGAGGCCCAACGACTTCAGCTCCTCCAGCGTGCTCCTGGTGCCCTTGGGGTCCCACCAGTTGATCAGCCCGACGCCGTAGAAGTGGCCCTTGCTGCGTTCCTGCAGATCGGCGATGTGCTCGTTGTAGATGCGGAACACGCGCTCGCGCAACGACTTGTCCGGGTAGTGGAACAGCGCCAGCACGGCGTTGGGGAACGCCAGCTCCTTGTCGATACCGTCTTCTTTGAGCTCACGGACCCGGGCGTCGATGTTGTTGGTCGCCGCCCCGGCCAGATCGTCGTACTGCATCAGGACCCGGCCGAAATCGCCGCCGGTCCAGGCCTTGCCCTTCATCCCGACCATGTATGCGCCGTCCTCGTACCAGATCCGGGGTGCGGCGCCCTTGAGCTCGTCGGGAAAGCGTTCGTAGAAGATGTCCTCGGCCACCGAGATGTGGTTGTCGGCCGAAAAGATCTCGGTATCGGCGGGCAGTCCGAAATCGCCTGTGGCGTGGCCCTTGCGGTGCTTGGGGGCGCCGAAACCTTCGGGTGGATACAGGGTTGATGTTGGCGTAGACATCGTTGACACTCCAATCGGGCTGTGGGACTGGGCTGGTGCGGGTTACCAGGCCACCGGAAGTTCGTAGACGCCGTAGGCGAGCCGGTCGTGTTTGAACGGCACCTCCTCGATCGGCACGGCCAGCCGCAGGGTGGGGATGCGCCGCAGCAGGGTGTGGAACACGATCTGCAGTTCGGCGCGGGCCAGTTGCTGGCCGACGCACTGGTGGCGGCCGTAGCCGAAACCGAGCTGCTGGGTGGCGTCGCGGCCGAGGTCGAGCTTGTCGGGTTCGGGATAGGCGTTCGCGTCCCAGTTCGCCGGCGCGAGGTCCAAGATGATGCCTTCGCCCGCGCGGATGGTCTCCCCGGCGATCTCGATGTCCTCGAGGGCCACGCGGCGCTGCCCGTTCTGGATGATGGACAGGTAGCGCATCAGCTCTTCGACGGCGTTGGCGATGAACTTCGGATCGTCGGAATCGCGCAGCTGCGCAGCTTGTTCGGGGTTCTCCAGCAGGGCGAGCACACCGATGCCGATCATGTTGGCGGTGGTCTCGTGCCCGGCGATGAGCAAGCCGGTGCCCAGCTGCGCGGCCTCCTTGACGCTGATCTCGCCGGCGTTGACACGTTCGGCAAGGTCGGACACCGCGTCCTCGGACGGGTTTTCCATCTTGGCCTTGACGAGGTCGCTGAGGTACTTCGCGAGGCTCATCGCACCCTTCTGACCGTCCTCCGCGGACGCGTAGCGGGCCAGGCCGACGTTGGCGTGGTGCTGGAAGAACTCGTGGTCTTCGTATGGGACGCCGAGCATTTCGCTGATCACCCGCGTCGGCACCGGCAGCGCCAGTTTGGCGACGATGTCGGCAGGCTGCTCGC
This sequence comes from Mycolicibacterium sp. XJ2546, assembly GCF_053483195.1. Taxonomy (NCBI): domain Bacteria; kingdom Bacillati; phylum Actinomycetota; class Actinomycetes; order Mycobacteriales; family Mycobacteriaceae; genus Mycobacterium; species Mycolicibacterium sp. XJ2546. Next base: position 115,606 of record NZ_JBEFRW010000014.1, read on the forward strand.
CGGCCAGGATGTTGTCGATGCACTCGTCGGTCACCTCCTGGATCGCCGAGCGCAGACCCTCGACCCGCTTGAACGTGAACGGCTTGGACAGCATCCGGCGGAACCGGGTGTGCTCCTCGGCATCCGAGGTGAACACCGAGCGCGGCCGCTTGTACACCGTGGACAGCATGTGCTCGTTCCAGTGCGGGAAGCCCTCGATGCGGTCGTCGACGCTGACCCGCGAGTCGGCGAACAACTCGCGGGCGACCGCGTGACCGGTGATCAGCCACGGGGTGGTGCCGTTCCAGATCCTTACCCGCGACAGCGGTTTGGCTTCGCCCATCCTGAGCATCTGGGGTGGCGGGGCGAACGGGCAGCCCGCGTCGCGCTCCATCGGGTATTCGGGGATGTCGGCGGCGGTTTCGGTCGTGCCGGTGGTCAACGTGTCGGACATATGGCCTCTCGTCACTTCTCGATCTGGATGGCTAGTGCAGGGCAGGCGGCCGCGGCCTTGTGGGCGTTGTCGGCGTCGTCGCCGTCGGGGCTGTCGTTGAGCAACACGACGACGCCGTCGTCGTCGCGCTGGTCGAAGACCTCGCCGGCGTTGAGCACGCATTGGCCCGAGGACACGCACTTGTCTTGGTCGACGGTGATTTTCATGTCACATCCGCCCCGTGACGGGTGCGCGCCACAGCCCGACGATCGCGTCGATCAGACCCGATGCCACCGAACGCCAGTTCGTCCGTGCGGTATCGGCGCCTTCGGCGAACGCACGCTCGAAGTCCGCGCAGGTGTGCATCATCAGGTTGCGCACCATGATGTTGCGTTCGGTGACGACGGTCATCGGCAGGTTGGGCAGGCAGCGGGTGATGCCGACGACCACCTGCTGCAGCGCCGGCGATGCGAGCGCGTCGCGCACGACGATCTTCTGGTAGGCCGGGTCGGCCAACGCTTGGGCCGCGAACCGCGCGTACCAGGTGGGATTGCCGAGCTGCTCGAGGTGTTCGGTCAGCGAGCACACCATGCAGGCGATCCAGTCGCGCAGCTCCGTGGAGTCCGCGGTTTGGGCGACCATGCGCTCCAGCAGCTGCTCGATGGAGATCCGGTGCTTCTGCTCGATCGCGCGCACCAGGTCGAGTTTGGTGCCGAAGTGGTAGCCGACCGCGGCGTTGTTGCCCTGCCCGGCGGCCTCACTGACCTGCCGGTTGGAGACGGCGTACACGCCGTGCTCGGCGAACAGCCGCTCGGCCGCCGTCAAGATCGCTTCGCGCGTCACGCTCGCGCGGTCGGTGCGAACACTGCGGGCTGTGGTCACGGTCACTAGTCAACCGCTCCACGCGCCTTAAGTCAAGCGACTGATTTAAAGTCTGGTCGTCGTGTCAGCGGCACGCCCGGGGACTCTAGAGTTGCTGGACCATGGGGGTTTCCCGATTCACCGACAACGGTGGCGTCTGGCTGCACTTCGTCGACTCCGGGGGCGACGACGGCGGCGCGCCGATCGTGTTCGTGCCGGGGATGACGTGCATCGCCGAGGATTACCACGAAGTGCTGCCGGCCTTCGGCAGGCGCACCGTGGTCGCCGACCTCAGGGGGCACGGCCGCAGCGCCGCCCCGGCCGACGGCTACGACGGCGCGGTGTTGAGTTCCGACGTCGGTGCGGTCGTCGACGCGGTGACCGGCGGACCCGTTCACCTGGTGACGTTCTCCCGCGGTACGGCCTATGCGCTCGGTTGGGCGCTGCGCAATCCCGACCGGGTGCGCTCGCTTGCGATCGGCGACTACATCCCCGAGGAACGGCTGTTGCCGCCCGGCGCGCCGCGTCGTCTGCTCGACGGGCGCTGGCGGGGCACTCCGGTGCGCGAGCGCCTCGACTACGAGGCGGCGATGAAGACGTTTGCG